>JANNSF010000027.1:0-39758 GCA_031402315.1 bacterium
GATCGGGTATGAAGTGATCATACCTATTTCGACGTATGAAAAGCTTGGCGCGGAAGGTGAAACGGTAAAACTCCAGACACATCATCATGTTCGCGAAGACAGTGCGCAGCTGTTTGGCTTTATGACCGCGGCGGAAAAAGAATTGTTTCTCCTTCTTATATCCGTAAGCGGAATTGGCCCAAAATCTGCAATTGGAATTTTGTCCGGCATCGCGGCGGAAGATTTCAAGCAAGCGGTAGCCGCAGAGGATATCCGGCAATTGACCGCGATCCCGGGCATTGGCACAAAAACTGCGCAGCGTATTGTGATCGAACTCAAAGACAAAGTATTGAAGATATCGGATTCGCCGGTTTCGAAATCAAGTTTGCCGCTTCACGTACAAGTTGCCGACGAAGCCTTGCTGGCCCTGATTTCGCTCGGTTATTCAAAACAAATTTCAGAAAAAGCCATTACAAAAGCATTAAAAGAAAAAGCAGAGTGGACGCTACAGGAGCTGATCAAAGCGTCGCTCAGAATGGCCCATTCGTGATCCGAGTTGCTTGGTTTTTGCTGTCAATTTTGTCCTCCAGTTCCGCGCAGGAGTACTCTTTTATGGAAAGCGCTTTTTCCAGTACATCGGGAGACAGCGTTGCGGAAAAATTTATTATTGAATACACGAATTACGAGCGGAAAAGAGCCGGTGTTCCGGAGTTGAGGTGGGATGTACGATGCAACATTGCGGCGCGTCAACATGCGGCCGAAATGCTCCGGCTCGAGTATTTTTCACACACCAGTCCTATTAAAGAGATAGCGAACCCTCAGGACCGCACGTATCATGCGGGTTTATCGGACGACATCGTTGGAGAAAATATAGCGCTTCATAGTGAGGATCGTGACGCTCAAGGTATTTCCAACCAACTACTGAAACAGTGGATGGAAAGCCCGGGGCATCGTGCCAATATCCTCAATGTGGACTTTACGCACCTTGGTGTGGGTGTTGTCTCCGTGAAAGATAGCGTCGTAAAAGACTCTTTAATACGCGGAACGACATACCGGATCGTGCGCTATAAAATCCGGCATATCGGCGTACAGGTTTTTGTTCAAAGAAAAATCGACTTCAAATCGCTCCGTGTTGTGAGAAAAGATGTTGAATCCCTATTCATGTCTTTTACGGTGGATTGGGATCGTCCGATCTTGGTACAAGTTGATACTTGGAGCCGCGTTTTTGGTCCGATAAACAGCAAGGTGCCAATTCAAATGGACATCCCACAAAACGCAGAATTTATTAATATAGCAAAATTGCAAGACGCTCAGGCTCTAGAATATGTGCGCGTTCTGGGGTGTTCCGTAAGACCGATGGATTCCCTGCGATCGGACTTTCTAAAGGTGGGAATATCGGATTTATCCGTTTCGCCCAGGAAAAAATCTATGTGGCTTCTTGAAGGCCTAGCGGCGATAGACAATTCCGAGAGCGGCAACTGTATGATTCGTCTCGACGATGAAACTTATTGGATGAAGGATATTGCCAACCGCGAACTCCGATTTGAAATTCCGATAAACGAAGGGCGGCAAATACGATTTGGGTTGGGTGGAAGCATAAAAAAAACAATTTGGAATGAAATTCGATTTGATCTTTCTGAATTAGAAAGGCCGAATGCATCGACGAAATTCCGTCTTTTTAAGAAAATCTACGACGATGAGCGTACGTCACGATAGCCTTTAGTGAAGGGCTTGTGAAACAGAATATCCCATAAATAATTCATAGTGTAGCGGATCAATACACGAAATAGCCCCTCTTCATAATAACGCCGAGCCGATGTAAAAACGTACGCGTCATGGAAAAATTTTACCATTCCAACGCGACGGAGGCGGCGGCCTATCTGCGTGTCTTCACTCCAAAATTCAAGTGTGGTATCAAATCCCCCGATTTTCTCAAGCGCGGATTTTCGCGCCGCAAAATTGCCGCCGTAGAAAATGCTGCCCTTGGCCAGCAACCGATTAAACACCAGCTGGGTCATTGGAACCAGCGTCCAATGATAGAGCCATAAAATGAAGCGACCAAACGCATGCCAGTCATGGTATTTATAGGGCCCGCTCATGCCGACCAATTGGTGATCGATTGAAAATCGCTGTCCGACTATTCGAATGAGTTGCGGCGGCACGATCGTGTCTGCGTCAATATACAGAAGCACATCACCGGTTGAGTTTCTGAGGCCGCATTGGCGAGCTTTCGTCAAACCCTTTTGGTTTTCCGTGATCACACGCACCCCTTCAAAGGAACGCGCAATTTCCTCGGTTCGGTCTCTGCTGGCGTTATTAATGACTAGTACCTCTGTGTCAAACGCTTTGTCCGAAGCTAAAACGGACTTTAGGCAATTCGCAATCATCGATTCTTCGTTGTAGGCCGGTATAATGAGGCTGATTTTCATATATCCTTGAACATAATTTCTTTTTAATTTAAACAAAAGTATTTCAAACAAATTACCATAGGATTATGGATTCATTTTCGATTTGTAAATTTCCGATCAGCAAGCAAAATTGAGATGATCGGAATTGAAGAAAACAAGAGAAGGCGGCTGTGAAAAAACCACTGAATCTTCGTTCAACAGCGATTTTTTTGTTGACTTTTGATAATGAATTGTATTACATTAGGTAATACAAAGGAGCATTTTTATGACCACCATTCGACTCGACGCCGAATTAGAAAACAAGTTAGAGACGTACGCCGCGCTCGAAAATATTTCCAAGTCCGCGATCGTTAAAGAAGCTTTGGCAGAGTATTTTCGAAATAATCTTCAAACGGCTTCGGCGTTTGAACTTGGAAAAGATCTTTTTGGACAAACGGCCAGTGGAAAGTCCGATAAATCACAAAATTACAAAAAGCTAATCAAGAAAAAGCTTCGTGAAAAACATACTCATTGACGCGGGTCCCTTGATTGCGTTGTTTGATAAAAGTGACGCTTATCATTCTGCGGTCATGAATTTCATGCCATCCTGTAGCCGGAGATTGGTAACAACGTGGCCGGTAGTAACGGAGACCTCGTACATGCTCGATCACAAACAGGCCCGGGTAGACTTTCTCACATGGATTCAGCGTGGCGGGCTCGTTCTATTCACGCCCGGTGAAAATCATGTGGCGAGAATTATCGAGCTTATTAAGAAATATGCCGACGTCCCAATGGATCTTGCCGACGCTTCTCTGGTGGCTATTTCTGAGGAATTGAATATTGGGGATTTGATCAGCATTGATTCGGATTTCGATATTTACCGCACCATGAAGAAAAAGCATTTGAAAAATCTATTCAAGCCACAAATTCCCTATTCGCGCGAGAACAAAAAAGCGTACCTATGAACAGATTTCCAATTGAAATTCGACGGGCGACCATATCGGATATCCCGACGTTGGTCGAATATAACAAAGCCATGGCGCTTGAGACCGAAGGAAAAAATCTGGATAAGAAAATTCTTGCAGCAGGAGTGAAAAATTTATTCAAGAACCCTGAATTTGGATTTTATTTGGTGGCGGAGATGGATATTAAGATCGTAGGGCAACTTATGATTACCTACGAATGGAGCGACTGGCGCAACGGGATGTTTTGGTGGATACAAAGCGTCTATGTGAATCCCGAGAGCCGCGGTCAAGGTATTTATAAAAGATTGTACCAGTCGGTTTTAGAATTGGCCCGCGAAAAGGAGAACGTTTGCGGAATTCGCCTGTATGTTGATAAGACTAATCTGTCTGCGAAGAAGGTTTACGGCGCCTGCGGAATGGCCGAGGCGCACTACGATATGTATGAAGTGGATTTTGTTTTAAAGTGAACACTTTGAGTTGAGTATTGAACTAAGGAAAAGTGAATGAAAAAAATATTTCTATTCTTGACCGTCGCAAGCCTTTACGCCGGAGATGAGCCCGATTGGGTGACCACGCCGGGTCGTTCGATAAAATATTCATCCACCGCCTATGTCGTCGGATACGGAAGCGCCTCCGCCAAAAATGAAAATGCCATCAAAATTGCCGAAGATAATGCCCGCGCGGCGTTGTCGTCAAGCATTGTGTCCAATATCAAAAGTGATATCGTCAGTAAGTTGGAAGAGGACGGGAAAAAAGCGATCGAATACTTCAGTTCCGTCACGCAAAGTTCAACCTCGCTTCAGCTCTCCGGTGTCGCGACGGATGTCTATAAAGACAAAAAGACAATCCACGCCTTGGCGTACGTACGTCGCGTCGATTTATTGAGAATCTATTCGGAAAAAAAAACTGAGTTGACAAGGCAAATAAATGCTCTTATTTCACAAGCGACGGCGGATGAGAACGCAAAAAGAATTGAAGCTGCGGCAACTAAATACTTAGGCCTCTATCCCTTGTTGGATGAATTGCGAGAAGCAAAGTGTATTCTGCGCGTGGCTGATAATTCGGGCGTTTTGGCGGAAACCTTGGCGGAGGAAGGAATTTTAAGCAAGGAGGATATCCAATCCAGGATTGATAAACTTCTGGCGCAGACGATACATACAGTGGACGATGCCGCGCGTGCTATTGCGTATCAAATTTCAAAGCAGGTTAAGACGCCGATCGGAAAGATCATCGTTTCTTCTCTGACCTATCAGGATACAAAAATGTCGAGTTCTTTTGCTCGATATTTTCGGCAGGCGCTTGAGGCGCAATTTCAAAAATTTTCCATTTGGGAAGTCGCCGCGCCGGTGCGAGGAATGCAACCGGCCTCGTCACAAGTCACACGCGATCTCGTCCAAGCTTCAGGGGCTCAGGTTTTGTTTGAGGGCAATTATTGGGAACAAGGCGATCGCATTAAGATCATAGGACGTCTTAGGGATGTGGGTTCAAGTCGAATTCTTGCTAGTTCAGAAATCATGTTGGACGCAACGTATTTGTCCGTGTCAAATTTACAAGCCAAACCGGAAAATGCCCTGAAAGCCCTCGCGGAACAAAAAGTTTTTGCCGAAGGTGAAGTAATCAGCAGTGATATTCAATTGGATGTATGGACGGACAAAGGAAATGAAAATTTGGTTTATTCCGAAGGCGAGGCGATGAAGATTTTTGTCCGCGTGAATCGTGCGTGCCATCTAAGAATACTTTACAATTTTGCCGATGGATCACGGACTCTCTTGTACAACGACTATTTTGTTGATGAAGCAAAAGAGAATTTTACAATTGAGATTCCGGGTGAATTTGAATGCATCGCGCCATTTGGAGCTGAGACCATGCTTGTTTGCGCGCGGCTGGATCCATTTCCAACTGTCAAAACGTACGAGCAGGAGGGCGTTCTGTTTTTGGATGAAAAAGATGCAAAAAAAGCGGGTATCAGTTTCAGAGGATTCAAAAAGAAAGATGCGGATCCTAAAAGCGTCAAACAAACTGAAACACGTCTGATCATCACAACCATTGCGAGATGAAAACAGGAAGTCAGAGAGTCGTGGCTTAGGGAATTCCTAATTGTGATAATTCTTCTCTCAAAGAATGGGATTTTGTCAGGTGAATAGCCTTCCAACCCATTTCAATCGCCCCGGTTAGATTTTTTTCCAGATCATCGATGAATACAATCTCCTCCGGGCGCACGTCCAGTAAGGCCCCGGCATGTTCAAAAATAGTTCTTTCCGGCTTAACCGAGCCGATTTCAAACGAGAGGCTTGTGCGCCGGAACAAGTTTACAAAGAAATAATTTTCTTTTATAAATTCATAGTGAAGGGCGTTGGTATTTGAAATGAGTCCTACGTAATAGTGCTTTTGGAGATTTTCGAGAATTTTGACATGCGACTCAATGGGCGTGAAAATAGCGGACCAGAATTTTCCAAGCAGAGTCGTATTTTCTTTAAAGCGCAACGCTTGTTTTAAAGCCGGCAGGAATTTGTCCGTGGAAATCAGACCGCGTTCAAAATCCCACACAAGGTCTGATCCTGTGCAAACATACATTATTTCGTCCATGGAGCGATCGCTGTGATCAACCATTTGACGAGTCGCTATTTTCCAATCAAAATCTACCAGCACTTTACCGAGATCAAAAAAAATAGCGCGGATCATTCGAGGCCGAGTTCTTTGCGATAGGTGGAATCCGCCTCGGCATTTTTGCTCCAATAGTCCAACATTATCGAATTCTTCCGGGTCCCAATCGTCCGCAGAATTTTTGCCTTGTCTCCAAAACCGTCTTTGTATGTCGTTTCGAAGGAAATGATTTCATGCGGAAAATTCTTTTTATAATTGAGTATAAATGATCTGTTTTCGGAAGGGTAATCAACACGATAGCTGACGAGGGGCCCCTGATTGGACGTCCATTCGGTCTTGGATGCTTTTGCCGATTGAACAGCTATGGCCTGATGTGCAAGACGTGCGTATACCGTTCCCGGAATCATTTTTATATCGCCTATGGGTAGAGATTCAGGATCGATTCGGACACGCGTCCACAATTCGTCCTCAAGCCATGCGGCATCAATTTTGTTTTCCTCATCCGCTTCATTTTCAAAATAGGAGTGACTTTGAATCCGATACTTGTCCTGGGCAAGGTTAAGTTGCGAATACACATGCCCGCACCATTCTTGAACCGACGTGGATACTTTGAGGCTGTGTGGATATTGACGAATATCGATCGGCGAAAACGTCGATGTCAGCAGGGAGTAGGTGTAGACGCCGGTATTAAAACGACTGGACAAGTTCATTTTCAGAATAGGAACAGATCTCGATTTGCCCTCGTCGGTATAATTTTCGAGTTTAACATGTTTATCCGTTCGGAAATCTTCGGTTACAAAAATAATAACGGCTTCCGCGGCATGAAGTTCTCCATAGCGAGCCTGCTGAACCTCGTAGCGTGTGAGCTCAGCTTTTCCCTGATTCCAGAAATTTGAAAATTCTTCGGATGGTTTTGAAGGGATTGTTTGAGTTTCGGCTTTTTTGCAACCGAGAAACGATAAGACCGAAAAAAGAAGAATAAGGCGGATCATATGTGCTTTCGGTTAGGGTTGGATCTTATTCAGAAGATTGTTCAGCTGTTTTGCTTCGGCGTGCGTGAGATTCTTTACCAGAGCGTCAAATTGGTCAATGACTCCGTCGAGTTCCTTAAGGAGTCTTAATCCTTTTTGAGAGATGAAAATGTCAACCTGACGGCGATCCTTGGGACAAACATGTCGTATCACAAGATCTTTTGCCAACAGCCGATCAATGAGTCTTGAAATATCAGACTTCTCATCGATCACCCGCTCTTTAATCAGATTTACGGAAGCCGCCTTTGGATACTGTCCTCGGAGGATACTGAGCACATTAAATTGAACGAATGTAATCCCGAAAGGCTTCAACAGTTTGTCGTGGGAAGCAAAAATCCAATTCCCGTTGAAGATCAAGTTGGCGAGTAGGCGATGAAATTCATTTCGGAATTTTCGTTGATGAATGCGGTCTTCAATTTTCATAGGCGGAATACATCGTAATGATAATTCAAAATATGACAAAGGGCTTTTTTATTCAAGACCTTTCCAAGTCTATTAAATAAAACAGGCGTTGACCTTTAGGATACAACGCCTGCAGTTGGGAAGGGGATTGTATTATTTCTTAAGGAACTCTCCGTTGAATGTTATTTGCACTTCCGGACCCACTACCGCGCCACCGGCTTCCAATAGGGAATTCCACTTCAACTTATAGTCAAGGCGATTGATCGTCGTGGCAGCTTTCCATCCGGACTTGGTATTGCCCCATGGATCTTTGACTTCGCCGCCAAAGGTCGCGTCAAAATCAACGGATTTTGTCACATCGCGTATCGTCAGGTCGCCGGTGATTTTGTACGATTTGTCGCCGGTTTTTTTGAAGGATTTGCTCTTAAATACAATCTTCGGGAATTTTTCAGCATTGAAAAAATCATCGGATTTCAAATGGGCATCGCGTTTTTCAATGTCCGTATTGATGCTGTGGACATCGATCGAAAACTCCGCCGTCGCGTCGGAAAAATCGGCTTTGGTGTAGTTGAACGTACCTGCGAACTCTTTGAAATTTCCGACTACTTCCGACACGATGAGGTGTGTGACGGTGAAAAGAACATTGGAATGGCCTTTGTCAATTTCCCATTTGGTTTGCGCGGAAAGCGTCAAGGTCACCAAGGCGGCGAGGAACAGTTTGTTTAGCATGATGAACTCCTTTAGTTGGTTAAAAAACGATTAAACTTAGTTTCAGTCAATTTTCATTTGCCAATATATGTTATAACATTCAATGTTGCAACATATATTTTTACAATTTATTCCCGGAATAATGTTTGTGAATCCTATTCGAGGATTCTGATGAATCTAAAAATTGTAAATAGTTATTATGATTGGATTTACAAAAACGTTTTATTTCTTGATAGTTTTTGGGAATCTACCGATAATACGACTAGTCATAAAACTAAAATAGAGGAAATGCCGATGGCAATAGCTGTTTTTTTCATAGGTCACTGGTTTAGTTCGCTCTTTTGTCAGAGCTTTTTTCTGCATCGCTATTCGGCGCACAAAATGTTCACACTTAATAAATTCTGGGAAAAATTTTTCTACTTTTTTACATTTCTTTCACAGGGATCGTCTTTTCTTAATCCCCGGGCTTATGCGGTCATGCACCGGATGCATCACGCCTTTAGCGATACCGAAAAAGACCCGCATTCTCCTCATTTTTTCAAAGATGTTTTTCGCATGATGGCGCATACGTATGAGATCTATATCGGGCATTTGCGCGGCGTGCAGGTGGACAAGGAATTTACCGGCAATACGCCCGAATGGAATATGCTGGATTCGCTGTCTTTTTCATGGCCGATGCGCATTATCTGGGGCACGGCGTATTTTTCTTTTTATTATTATTTCATGCCGCCAGGTTACGAATGGCTTTATCTGCTTTTGCCGCTCCATTTCCTGATGGGGCCCATTCATGGGGCAATTGTTAATTGGTGCGGACATAAGTACGGTTATCAGAATTTTGACAATGGCGACAAGTCAAAAAATTCTATGGTGTGGGATTTTTTAATGATGGGGGAATTATTTCAAAATAATCACCACAAATATCCGAATAGCTCCAATTTTGCATCGCGGTGGTTTGAGCTTGACCCGACCTATCCGATTATGAGAATTTTGAATTGGTTGAAAATCATAAAGATGCGAGAACGCTCCGTATCTCAGTAAGTTATCGGCCAATGCTGAATGCATTGGCCTTTTTTACTTGACCCCCGACAATTCCGGAATTAAAACATCCTTCCGGACGCAAATATTACCTTCCTGATCGCATAATTTCATTGAAACTTTGGACGAGTCGAAATTAATATCGATCAACCCGAAATTCAGATCGACAAGTGGCTCTCCAAGCCTATGTCGGTTCTCTTCAAGTCCAAACCGGAACCATGCTATGGATTTCGTATGCGTGAGGCCACTCGACGTTATTTCATAGAGTGGATTCGATGGATTGGTCTGCATCGATATTTCGCCATAATGACGATCGCCGCTGATGAGAAAGAGTCCGGGTCGACGGCTTTCTTTGATCATTTGCAATAAGCGTTTACGGGACTTGGGGAATCGATTCCATTTTTCTTTCCTATGCTGAGTTGGAATAACCTGGGTGCTGGAAGCAATAATTGTGACCTCCGCACTGTCGGGCTTCAATTCTTTCGCCAGCCATTGCCACTGCGCTTCACCAAGAATGTCACTTTCGGGTCCCGGCGATTCTCGGTTGTAGCGTGTATCGAGGAGAATGATTTTGACGGCATGGTTTTCGAAATGAATCCAGTGTGTGGTATAAATTCCATCCTGTTTTCGGCGCGGACTGGAAGCCGGTTCCATAAGAAAATTTAGAAGCAGATTTTGACTCCCCTTTTTCTTAGGAAAGTCCTTTCCGCCGTCATTTTCTCCAAAATCATGATCGTCCCAAATGCCAATCATGGGAACACTTTCCCGGAGATTTTTGTAATCGATTTTGTTGTTTTGATCTTCATACATCGCGGCCATTAAATCCATGTCTTCGGTATTTGCGTAGATATTATCACCAAGCCATATCCATAGATCCGGTTTCGTATCTAGGATAGGCTTCCAGAGGGGCTGCTCCAATTCAACTTTGTTGCACGAGCCGAAAGCGATACGCAAGATATGTTCGCTCTTGGATTCGATCTTTGAAATCACGGGGTGGCTGGTGCAGCCAAGGAAGAGACCTAATAAGGGTGTAAAGGTAAAAAGCACCTTGTTGAATTGAGTCATATTCTATATAGTAATAAATGCTTCGATCATTATCAATTATCGAAACGGAATAATTTATTATACAAAAGCTTGACAAAAACGATAAAATGATGTATATTAGGAGTGATTGATTGTATTTAAAGAGTTTACATATGGACAAAACATATACAATAAAAGCGGTTTCAAAAGAAATCAATGTTAGCGAGAGTCTACTTCGTGCATGGGAGAGGCGTTACGGTTTAATCTCCCCTATACGGTCTGCGACCGGGCGAAGACTTTATTCTCAAGATGATGTGTTTCACTTGAGTCTGCTTAAGAAAGCCGTCGACAAAGGTCATGCTATTGGAGCGATCGCCAATCTTGAGAATAGAGATTTAGAGAAACTAATTTACGGACGACAGGAATCGGGTTCCGATACTAATAAGGAAGATATGTCCTATCTTTATACGCGCTGCATAAGCGAAATAAAGGAATTGAGACAGGAGCATTTTGAAAAAACGCTTTTGCAAGCGTCCGTGGAATTTAGTCTCAACCAGGTCTTGGATCAATTGATATTACCGCTTCTGGCGGAAATTGGAAATCAATGGAGAGATGGTACACTTCGGATTCACCATGAACATATGGCTACCCAAACGATTCGAAACTTCATAAATAACCTTCGCAGGGCACACTCAAGTTATACGACGACTTCACCCACGGTGATCTCCACAACGCTTTCCGGGCAAGCTCACGATCTAGGCGTCCTCTGTGCAGGTCTCACTCTGATATCCGGCGGATGGCGTGTGATTCATCTTGGGGCAAACCTACCTTTCTATGAAATCGCGGCCTCTTTTCGCCAGGCGGATGCGGATGCTATAATACTCGGTATCACCTATCCTAATCAAGACGCGACCGCAGAAGCAGACTTAAGGCAATTACGCCAAATGGTACCCGATGCACCGATTGTGGTTGGAGGACGCGCGATAGAAAGCTACGATAACGTTTTGTCTTCTATTCACGCGATTAAATTCGAAGATTTGAATAATTTAAGGGCGTGGCAATTGTCCAATCCCATAACTAAAAAACCGGAGGCCCTATGACCGTTTTCTTGAAATTTTTCTTTGGATTCATTTTCGTATCCATGATTTATGTAGTCGTGAGCACAAGCCTTGAGAGTAATCTATTTGATCTCATGAAGACCTGGGATTCGGCAAATTTCATGGCCCCATGGTTTGCGGCGACACTGTGGGATTTTTACGCGAATGTCGCATTCATTTCGGTGTGGATTGCTTACAAGGAAAGAAGCATACTTCGCGGAGGATTTTGGATTCTCATGCTCGCGCTCTTGGGAAGCATTGCGACGGCCGCGTATGTTTTGATTGAGTTATTCAAACTAAAATCGGGCGAAGGACTTCGGGAAGTATTTATTAATAGGAAGGATGCTTAAATGCCCGACTTATTTTGGACCTACGAACTTACGATCCTGATTTCGATGGTCGTTGTAATGGCCATCACGTGGGCCATTCACATCCCGCTCAAGCGTGCCGATATTGTAGATGCAGTTTGGGCGCTTAGTCTTGGCGGTGCCGGGGTCATGGTCGCCGCGGTTGCTCCTGGTGATCTTTTGCGGAGATTCCTGCTGTCCATAATGACGGGAATTTGGGGATTGCGTCTTGGATTTCATCTGCTCCTTCGGATTGCGTCGCACCAGGAGGACGGGCGGTATCAGAAAATGCGAGCGGACTGGAAGACAGGGATTACCAAACGATTTTTTTTCTTCTTCCAGTCGCAAGCCCTACTTAACGTAATTTTGTGTATTCCTTTTGTCCTAGCCGCGCTCAATCCCAATCCGATTGGAATCACAGAATGGATTGCCGTCACTCTATTTGCAATTGCATTGATTGGCGAAGCGATTGCCGATACACAGCTGAGGTCATTTAAAGCAAATCCGGAAAATAAAGGCAAAGTCTGCCAAGCGGGTTTATGGAATTACTCACGGCATCCCAATTATTTTTTTGAATGGTTGATCTGGGCAGCTTTTTTCCTATTCTCTATTACTTCGCCCGGAGGGTGGATTGGAATAGTCTGCCCTGTCCTAATGTTCTACTTTTTATGGTACGTCACCGGAATTCCTTTATCCGAGGCTCAATCCGTCCTGTCAAAGGGACCGGCGTATACGGAATATCAGCGAACGACGAGTGCCTTTGTACCGTGGAAGAAAATCAAATGAAAAATTCTAAAGAGAAACGCAATCATGATTGACGAGCTGCTAACAAAAAACATGCTTCCGGATTTTCTCATTCGGATTGGAATTAGGAGACTCCTCAAAGAGCGCTTGCGTGAGGAGAATTATGGACCCGTCGAAGCGCAGCATGGGCATCTTATGGAATATGTGGAGACTCTTCGAAGTAGCCCAATCGCGGTGGACACCAGGGCGGCCAACGAACAGCATTACGAAGCGCCAACCGAATTCTTTAAATACGTCCTTGGCAAAAACATGAAGTACAGTTCGTGTTACTATTCGGGTGGTGTGACCAATCTGGATATGGCAGAGGATGTCATGCTGGAAAAAACATGCGCTCGCGCGGATTTGAAAAACGGTCAAAAAATTTTGGAACTCGGATGCGGGTGGGGATCGTTGTCTTTATATATGGCCAAAAAATTTCCCATGAGCAGGATAACCGCGGTCTCCAATTCGCGCACACAAAAAATATATATTGATTCGGAGGCCGAAAAACGCGGCATTAAAAATCTAACGATCGTGACGGCCGATATGAATGTATTCGACACGTCAGAAACCTTTGACCGCTGTGTGTCGGTGGAAATGTTTGAACACATGAAAAACTATGGTCTCTTGTTTGAAAACATCGGGCGGTGGCTAAATGCCGAAGGGAAACTGTTTATTCATATTTTTACGCATCGGGAATACGCGTATCCCTTTGAAGTGCGATCCGAAAAAGACTGGATGGCAAAATATTTTTTTACGGGCGGACAAATGCCGAGCGATCATTTGCTGTTCTATTTTTCTGAAAAATTTCAAATCGAAAATCATTGGCGCGTATCGGGAGTTCACTACCAAAAAACATCCGAGGCCTGGTTATCCAATATGGATCGGCACTGCGAAGAAATTGACAGCCTCTTCCGGACCGTTTACGGCAAGGACTATATCAAATGGCGCGTTTATTGGCGGGTATTTTTCATGTCGTGCGCAGAGTTGTGGGGTTTTCGAAAGGGTGAAGAGTGGTTTGTAAGCCATTATCTATTCAAGAAATCGCTTGGACGGGGAAACTAAATTGGAAAAGCTCGCCATTATAGGAACGGGGATTGCCGGCATGGCCTCGGCGCACTTTCTGCAAAAGAAATTTGACGTCACCCTTTACGAACAGAATAACTATGTCGGGGGCCACACCAATACCATCGTACTCGATGAAGAAGATAACAAAGTCTATATCGATACCGGGTTTATGGTGTTTAACCATGTCACGTACCCCAATCTCATTCGTCTCTTCAAGGCTTTGGGTGTTGAAGAAAAACTGACTTCCATGTCATTCAGTGTTCAGCATAAAGCAACCGGATTGGAATTTTGTGGTTCCGGCCTAAGTGGACTTTTTGCTCAACGCAAAAATATTTTCAAATGGAACTACATTCGATTCTTAAAACAAATCAATCGGTTTAATTCAGAGTGCGTGGAAGTTTTGACCAATCCGAAGTTTGAACATTCCACACTAAAAGAATATTGTGTGGAACGAGGCTTCACGACAGAATTTCTGGAGAAATATCTCATCCCGATGAGTTCGGCCGTATGGTCCACACCACCCGACCGCATGCTGGAATTTCCGGCCCGCGCCCTGGTACAATTTTTTCATAATCATGGATTTTTAGGGTTGAGTTCGCAACGCCAATGGTTTACTCTTGTGCATGGAAGCCAACAGTATCGTGAAAAACTCATTCATCCCTTCAAACAACGAATTCTTATCCGCTCCGGCGTTAAAAAAATAATCCGAGAAAATGGGGGCGTCATCGTTGAGAGTATGGACGGGAGAAGGAAAACGTTTGACAAAGTTATTGTCGCCGCGCATGCGGATCAGGCCTTGACTATGCTGACGGCGCCCACCGCGGATGAAACGCGCCTCCTTTCGCGTTTTAGGTACCAAAAAAACAAAACCACTCTCCATACCGATGAATCGGTCATGCCAAAAACAAAGCGGGCCTGGTCCTCGTGGAATTACGTATTGGAAAATGACGGTTCAAACCCGTATACCGTTTATTGGATGAATTCGCTACAACAGGTTTCAAAAACAACAAACTATTTTGTAAATGTAAACGGGGAAGAGCGGATCAATCCAAAAAAGATCGTTTATCAGATCGAATACGAACATCCATTATTAGACGTTGAGGCCGTCAAGGCTCAAGAAGAGCTGTCCCGATTGAATGACTCCGGTCCGGTTTATTTCTGCGGAAGTTATTTTAAGTACGGGTTTCACGAAGATGCGCTGACTTCATCGGTGGATTTGTGCAAAAAATTGGCGGGCGGTGACATATGGTAAAATCGGCGCTCTATCATTGTAAAATCATGCATCACCGCTTGGAGCCTAAGCGCCGAAGCTTTGTCTATAACGTATTCATGTTTGCCATCGATCTGGATGAAATCAATTTGCTATCAAAAAGGTTCTTTCTCATGAGTTGGAATCGATTCAATGCTTTCAGTTTTAGTGAAAAAGATCATCTTTTTGGACGCGTGAAACCTATCAAAGAAGAAGTAGTGAATTTTGTGGAATCGCAAAGCGTTCAAGGTGTCACACGCGTTGTACTCATCACTAATCTTAGAACTTGGGGGTACAATTTTAATC
The DNA here is from genome assembly GCA_031402315.1 of bacterium. Taxonomy (GTDB): domain Bacteria; phylum CLD3; class CLD3; order SB21; family SB21; genus JANNSF01. Next base: position 14,985 of record JANNSF010000027.1, read on the forward strand.
CGGTTTCATTTTATTTCTGCTACGACAAACAAGATAATCCCGTCTGCGCGGTAGCGGAAGTGGGGAATACGTTTGGCGAACAAAAATTATTTTTTCTTGGACCCGATACGCTTCAAGACAAGCATGCTTTCCGACTCCGGATCAAGAAATACTTTTATGTATCGCCGTTTTTTGAAATGGATACGGAGTTTGATTTTGATCTTGCGCCGCCCGACGATAAGATTGACATTCGAATCAATGATTTCCGTAATGACAAAAAAATTTTCCTGAGTTCACTGGTCGGCGTGAGGAAAGAAATGACCAACACACGGCTTCTGTTTTATTGCTTCCGTTTCCCATTTATCACGCTTCAGATTATTTTTTTGATTCATTGGAATGCGTTCATCTTAATTATGAAACGAATAAAATACTTTAAGAAAACCGATCAGGCTGAACTTCAGCGTGATTTTATGATACTGAAGGATGTTGTATGATATTAAATTTCTTGTTGATTTGTTTCTTTGCAGGTATCGCTATTGCGCAGGAAAGGCGCATGGAAACCTCCGCATTTGATAAGAAATCCAATCGGCTTGTATACGTCGAGGATCGGATAGAAAGCAATACAGGGCCAAAGCCCATTACGTGGCAATTCACTTATCGAGACGATAAGAACAGGACTATTGTAAAACGCGTTGTCAATTTCAAAACTGATATACTAAAGCCGAATTTTCTTCTGGAGGACTTACGGAATGGATACTCCGAGGGAGCAGAATATGTCAATGGGCGTCTGAAAGTGTTTCGAGGCGGCACAGCCCAGGAGCCTTTCCGTGAGAAATTTATTGATGTTCCGGAGCCCGCGGTGGTCGATGCCGGATTCAATTTTTTTGTAGAACAAAACTGGGATGCCATCCAGAAGGGAGACATCAAATCGTTTCACTTTGTGGCGCCCAGTCAATTGGATTATTTTTCGTTTCGGGTCATTAAGGACAAAGACATTGAAATTGGCGGACGGGATGCCGTGATCATTCGGCTTGAGCTTGACAATTTCTTATTTCGGATTTTCGTCGATCCGATCGTGCTCGTCTATGACAAAAATTCAAAACGCTTGATTTCGTATGAAGGAATTTCAAACATCTATAACGACGACGGAAAAAGTTACGTTGTTCGGATGAATTTTAAACTATAACTTATCAAAAGGATCGTTCTACCATGAAAAGGAAAAACGGCGGCATTTATCAGCGACTTGTAATCAAGGCACTCCGCGGTATGAAGCGCGGCCGTCTTGAAATGAGATTGCCGCAGGGACGCACGGAAGTGATTGGTGAAGCCGTCGAAACGACTGCCTCGATTCAGATCGTGAATAGTGCTTTCTTTAAGAAGTGCGCGCTCTATGGTGACATTGGTTTTGGCGAATCGTTTGTTGACGGCGACTGGGAAACCGATGATATTACGGCGGTGATTCGTTGGTTCCTGCTCAACGTCGAGGACGCCCCGACAATGTCCGGTTCTAGAAAAATATTTTCCTCATCCAACATGCTCAAAATCGCAAATCGGATATTTCATGTGATCCGAGATAACTCACCACGTATGGCAAAAAGAAATATCGCCGAACATTACGACTTGAGTAACGAATTTTTCCAAACTTTTTTGGATGAAACGATGACGTATTCTGCAGCCTATTTTCGTGATGAAAATATGTCACTGCGGGAGGCTCAAATTGAAAAATACGATCGATTATGCCGACAACTCAAGATCACTTCTTCAGACCATGTTTTGGAAATTGGAAGCGGGTGGGGTGGTTTTGCTTGTTACGCCGCAAAAACTTACGGTTGTAAAATAACAACGCTAACGATTTCAGAAGAGCAATTTCAATTCGCCCAAAAGCGTATCCGTGAAGAAAATCTGTCGGATCGAATTGAGATTCGTCTGGCGGACTACCGCACGATAAAGGGTCAATTCGACAAAATTGTTTCAATCGAAATGATGGAGGCTGTAGGGCATCGTTATTTATCCACCTATTTTAAGAAAATTCATGAAGTTCTTAAAAAAGACGGTGCTTTTGGATTTCAAGTTATTATCTGCCCGGATACACGATATGACGAACTCCGGCGCGGAGTGGATTGGATTCAGAAACACATTTTCCCGGGATCGCTATTACCGTCGATTCACGCAATACAACAGGCGATGCGGAAAAGTACGGATTTGACACTGATGGACGCGAAAAATTTAGGACTGGATTACGCTAAAACTCTAACCCTGTGGCGCGACCGCTTCAATGAAAAGAGCGAAGAGATTCTAAAACTTGGATTTGATGATAAATTTCGCAAAAAGTGGAATTACTATTTTTGCTATTGCGAAGCGGCCTTCGCTATGCGTAATATCAACGTCGTACAGATGGTTTATGCGCGACCGAACAATCTTTCTCTTTAGCGCGCTGACATTTAATTTCGGAGGAGAAAATTTGTTCCGAATCGTAGCTCTTTTATCACTTACGCTTTCTGCATGCACGGTAAGTTCCGTCGCAACAAAACCATCCGAAAAACCGGTTGTAATTCTAATTTCGCTTGATGGATTTCGATGGGACTATGTCGACCTTGTTCCGACGCCCAATTTTCACCGCCTGATTAAAGGGGGTATTCGCGCGCAAAGAATGATCCCTGCATTTCCGAGCAAAACATTTTCCAATCATTATACGACGGTGACCGGACTTTATCCGGAACATCACGGTATTGTTTCGAATGGCTTTTATGATCCCGTTCGAGGTGAATCCTTTAGCTACCGCGATACGGCGGATAATTTAGACACGCGGTGGTGGGGCGGTGAACCTATTTGGCTGACGGCCGAAAAACAAGGCTTAAAGGCGGCATCCTTTTTCTGGCCGGGCTCTGAAGCAAAAGTGGGTGGCATAAATCCGACCTACCACAAGCATTATGACGGTCGTGTGACTGACGAGGCACGCGTGGACACCGTGTTATCCTGGCTTGACAAACCGGATTCCGAAAAACCGTCCATAATTACGTCCTACTTCAGCGTGGCCGATGAAAAGGGACATGATTTTGGGCCGAATTCAGCAGAAATTTTGGCAACCATTTCTCATTTGGATTCCATTATGGGCCGGTTGGTGTTGGGTCTCGAGTCTCGCAATATTTTGGATCGGGTAAATATTATTATTACAAGCGATCATGGAATGGCCCAGACCAGCCGGGAACGGCTCATTTTTCTAGAGGACTACATCGACGTCACAAAATTTCGAATTACGATGGAGACTCCCTTTATTGGTATTCGAACGAGTCAGGACTCTATAGGAATTATCTACGATCTATTAAAGAATGCCAGCCCGCATATGCGTGTTTTGCGCAAAGATCAAATGCCTCCTGAATATCACTACTCCAAGAGCCCGCGCATTGCGGAAGTGATTTGTCTTGCGGAAGAAGGATGGTCCATTACAACGAGGAGTTATCTTAAGAGGCGCGATAGATATTTTGACGGGGGGACACATGGATACGATAATTTTCTTCCGAGCATGGGTGCGACATTCATCGCGGCGGGTCCGGCCTTTAAGAAAAACTTGATTATTCCTCCTTTTGAAAATGTACATATCTATGAACTTCTGACGCATATACTCAAAATCAAGCCCGCCCCCAATGACGGTTCTCTTGATTCAGTAAAGACGATGCTCAAATAATCTCGCCCCTAAACCGCGTTCGAAAAGCTAACGGTCGGTGTACAAAGATTTACAGAGCCTTCTTACTCACATTTTTCAAAGTCCGGCGCTCCTCGGTGTAGTAATGTCCCGGCGTCAAATTGCTGTGGCAAAAAATTCAAAAATAGCATACATTGCGGCAGTTTTGATAGAATAATTATTACCCACGAATTCAAGGAGACCGGAAATTGACAACGGCAAAAAAGACTCCATTCTACGATAAACATATCGCTGCCAACGCCAAGATGGCGGAGTTTGGTGGTTACTTGATGCCGATTCGCTACGACGGCGATATCGTGGAGCATCAGCGTGTGCGCACCGGCGTTGGTGTTTTTGATGTGTCGCATATGGGCGAATTTATTGTGCGTGGTGAAGGGGCTCTTGAGTTTCTGCAAAAAGTGACGGTCAACGATGTGTCCAAGCTTGAGATCAATCAGGCGCAGTATAGTGCGATGTGCAAGCCCGATGCCGGAATAGTCGATGACCTCATTGTCTATCGTTATGCCGATCACTATATGCTGGTCGTAAACGCGTCGAATCTGGAGAAAGATTTTAATTGGCTTAAGTCAAATTGCCCGTCGAATATTTCGCTGACCAATATCAGCGACCAGACCGCGCTCATTGCCGTGCAAGGGCCTCATGCGAAAGAAATCATACAATCGTTGACGAAAACGAATTTGACCGAGATCAAGTTCTACTGGTTTCGTGAAGGCGAATTAGCCGGCGTACCGATGACTATTTCCCGCACAGGGTATACGGGGGAAAAAGGATGCGAATTGTATTTTGATGTAAAATATGCGGACCAGGTATGGGACGCTGTCATGAAAGCGGGCGCCAAATTTAATATTGGATTAGCAGGACTCGGCGCTCGGGATACTTTGCGGCTTGAGATGAATTATCGTTTGTACGGCAATGATATGGACGAGACCATTCATCCGCTCGAAGCGTCACTCGGCTGGATCACGAAATTGCACAAAGGCGCATTTCTTGGGCGTGATGTTTTGCAAAAAGTGAAGGCGGATGGTGTAAAACGCAAATTGGTCGGGATGGAAATTGAAGGTAAAGTTCCGGCTCGGCATGGGTATGAAATATTTAAGGATGGCAACAAAATTGGCGTTATCACAAGCGGGACATTTTCACCCTCGCTCCAAAAGGCCATTGCCGTTGGATTTGTAGAGACGTCGTTTGCTGATAATGGTACATCGGTAGTGATTAAGGTTCGCGATCGTGAACTTTCAGCAAAAGTAGTACCCACGCCATTCTATAATGGCGATCCGAGTTCAGACTGGTAATTATTTTCAACCGATCGAAAATCAGGAACAGTCCTTCGTTAGAAACGTCGCGCAGGTCTGGTGCATAATGGCCGTAAAAAAGAAAAATAGTTCTAAATCAAAAACGCCGGAATCCCTTGGGCTGCAGGATAAATCTATGTCTGCGCCGAAAGTGGATAAGAAACTTCGTCTCAATCTCGGAACAAAGTTGAAGGAAGAGATTCTAGGCGTTGCGACCATGACGATATCCGCACTTGTGATGTTAGCGATTGTATCCCATACGCCATCGGAACAGCCGGCGAACATCATGGAACTGTGGAGAAATAATCTCCTGCAAAATTTCCTCGGGATTGTCGGAGCTTTCATCTCGTACGTTCTTGTCGGCTACACTTTTGGTTATGCCTTTATCGCGGTACCGATACTATTTTTTGTTTATGGTTGGCTGATGTTGACCCATCGAAGTATTTTCCTGGTTAACCCGTTTGCTTTCTACATCCTTACGGCGATGGTCATTTGCTCGGCTTGGATTGCGCTACCGGGCGCATGGTCCGGACTCGAGGTGTGGACGGTCAGTGGATTTCTGGGTGGCCTTTTGGCACATCAACTTTTTGTCTGGGTTGGCGCCTTTGGTTCCGGCGCTTTGTGGGTTGTGGTTTCGCTGGTATGGCTCATCATGGTTACTCGCGTCAGTATTGCCGATCTCATTCCCGCCATCCAAAACATTTTTCTTTCCTCTTATCGCGGTGCGTCCAATAAGATCACGAAATTCAAATCGCGTCAGGATCAATTATTGGCGGAAGAACGGAGCAAAAACGAAACACAGAGTAATCAAGCATCATTGGAGGATGCAAAAAGCCAAAGCGAAAAACCATTTATTCCGCTTTACCTGAAGGATGGTACTTCCCAGAATATTGAAAATCGTGAAAAAGAAGTTACGGTTGAAAATAAGGCGACCCAGGCCGGTGAAAAATCGAATGTTATTGCCAGTGGCGCTGCAGAGAATAAGAATTCAGATGTCACGTTCGATACCGGACTCGTTCAAGACTTGAAAATACTGGGCCGTGTGGACAAGAAATTTAGAGTCAATGTTACAGAGATTGCGAAACTAGATGAGGAAGCAGAGAATCGCAAAGCGGAAGAGATCATCGCGGAGAAGAACCTTCCCGTCGAAGTGACTAAAGAGCCCGACTTACAAACAAAAGACGAGATTAAAAGTTTGACGAAAGTTGAGGATGAAACACCGGTCGCGACCTCCGATGTTAAATTTAACATGTCGGATTATAAAGATGTAGCAAAGAGTGTTTTTGATGAAGAGCATGCGGGTATTGATATCAATGGCGAAGAAAATACTTTGGTTCCAAAGGTTTCGAATAAAGAGACTCCTAAAGAAGACAAAACTTTGAGGCCAAAGGAGATTACCAAAACCGTTGTTATGGACGATAAGAGCTCCAAGATCAGAATCAGCTTGGATGAAAACGTGCTTGATCAATCGGAAGCGGATCATGATGGGCTTGATCCCGTTTTGGAGGAATCGCTTCCGGAGGTGAAGAAAGAAACAAAGATTTCGCCGGAAAAAACAAAGGCTGAGAAAAAAGAGGCTGCCAAAGACCATGACATAAATTTTGATCATGAAAATCAGCAGGCTCGTAAGAAATACAAATTTCCTTCGATTGATTTATTGGAACCGACGCAGGAGATGGAGCGCCTTACGGCTGAAGAAATCGCTTATCTGGACAATAAGATCGCACAGATTATTGGCAAACTTGGTGAATTTGGGATTGATACAAAGGTCGTGGCTACCGAATACGGAGGTCCGGTTGTTGCGATCTATCAACTGGAGTTGCCATCCGGATTAAAAATTTCGAAGATCACCGGACTGGAGGATGAACTGGCGCTCTTTCTCAAAGTTAAATCGGTGCGTATGGTACCGGTTACTTCGAAAGGCACGATACAAGTTGAAATACCCAAACCCAAAGCATCTCCGGTTTTGATTCGTAGCCTATTTGAAGATTCAACATTCAAAAATGCAAAACACAAATACAAACTTGGCCTTGCGCTGGGCAAAACCATAGATGGTCACATACATTTTGAAGATCTTGCCAAAATGCCGCACCTTCTGATTGCGGGTACGACGGGCGCCGGAAAATCAGTCGGAATTAACTCCATCATTACGAGTCTCCTGTATCAATTTGATCCCTCGGACGTGAAGTTTGTCATGGTCGATCCCAAAAAAGTTGAACTCGCGCTTTATCGCAAATTGAAAAACCATCACTTAATTTCTTTGCGAAACCATCGCGGCGAATTGATCGAGGACGTTATTACAAAACCGGAAAACGCAAAACACATTCTAAAAGCTCTGGTCGGTGAGATGGAGGACCGCTATGAGAAACTGGCTCATGCAAACGTCAGGAATCTTGAGGACTACAATAAGCGTTGGGCGGAAGGGCGATTGCCTGAGGACACAAAAATAGATCACCATAAATTAGAATATATCGTCACCATCATCGATGAATTGGCGGACCTGATGATGACCGCGCCTCGCGAGATTGAAACGTCTATTACGCGCCTTGCTCAAATGGCGCGTGCAGTAGGGATTCATCTTATTGTGGCGACCCAACGTCCGTCCGTCGATGTTCTAACCGGCCTTATCAAGGCCAATTTTCCGGCACGCATTGCGTATCAAGTTCGTTCAAAAATTGATTCGCGAACAATTCTTGATATGAGTGGTGCGGAACAATTACTCGGAAAAGGCGACATGCTCTTTCTACCTGCCGGTCAACAGCCCATTCGAATTCAAAATGCCTTTACATCGACTCAGGAAACCGAAACGATTGTGGAGTATATTGCCAATATGCCTGCTTTTCCGCGGCGTGACTTCATCATAAAAGAAGAGGCCAAAGAAGAAATGGATGGGGATGCGGAGTCCGGGAACTTTGATGAACTCTTTAATCAAGCGCTTGAAATTGTCGTCCGGCACAATCAGGGCTCAGCCTCCCTATTGCAACGTCGTCTTAGCATAGGGTATGCGCGCGCCGCCCGGATTATTGACCAGCTTGAGAAAGCCGGCGTGGTGACCGCCCAGGACGGCGGCAGACCACGACAGGTTCTAATCACCGAGGATCAGGTTCCCATGTATTTGGCCTTATAAAAAAAACAATTAGCCCGTTCCGGCCTCTTTTTTGTATATTGGGCTTTGTCAGGAAAAGGAAAGAAAATGAAGTTTTGTTTTACATTATTCTTGTGGACGGTGGGGCTTTTGGCCCATGAGAGATTCGATCCGGAGTTGACGATTACCGGCGAGGATGCTCAGAGTGTCATTCGCAAGGTGCAAGCCAAGTTCAAAAAGACGGAGAGTCTTACGTTTAATTTTGACTATCACTTTAAGTGGAAGCTGACCGGTAAAAGTCAGGATTTAACGGGCAAGTTGTTCTTCAAAAAGGAAAATAATATTCGTTACGAGCTTGGCCAGCAATTGAATATCACCAACGGTGAAGTTGTTTGGCAATATTCGGAAATGAACAATCAGGTCATCATTGACAAACTCAAAAAGAACAGCAAAAGTCTCTTCATGCCAAAGTATTTTCTGTACGACTATTTGGATAAGTTCATTGCGGAAATTTTACGCGTCGAGAATAATGCCGGAAAGTTGACCTATGTTCTAAAAATGGATCCGCGCAATAAAGACGATTTTATCCAAAGCATGAAAATCTGGGTTCCTGCAGACACGTGGGTTGCTCAGAAAGTTGAATACTCGGATCTTGAGGGTAATACCATTTCGTATGAATTTACATCGATGGAAGTGGATCGAAATTTGGATATGAAATTATTTAATTTCGAGCCGGAATCCGGTGTCGAAGTAATCGATCTGCGGTAGAAAGGCCAAAAGGAGTTTATTGAAACGAATATTTTTTTTATTTCTTAATATTGGCGTAAGCGTCCTTGGGCTCTGGATGGCTTTTCGAGGAATTGATTTTGATCACGTCTGGGTTGAATTCGGAAAAGTCAATTTGACTTGGATTGTCATTTCAGTTGGAATCAACCTCCTCAGTTGTTGGCTGCGTGCCGTCCGCTGGAAAATTTTGATGGACCCGGTAAAAAAAATTCCTACTCCAAGATTGTTCTCAGCGCTGATGATTGGATTTATGGTCAATAACGTTCTACCTTTTCGACTGGGCGAATTTGTTCGCGCCTACGTCTTAAAGAAAAAGGAAGAAGCTTCCTTGAGTGCCAGTTTTGCCACGGTTGTGGTCGAACGGGCAGTGGACGTTATGACGCTGCTTGCGATATTTGTTTGCCTTGTATTCATTTTCCCATTTCCGGATTGGATTGAGACAAGCGGTTGGATCGTCGGCGTTATAGACTTAGGGGTTCTAGGTTTTTTAATTTTTCTTTCTAAGAAATCGGAGTGGACACTGTCCTTGATCAAGTTCACAATCCAACCGGTATCGAAAAAAACTTCGGATGCCGTCCAAAATTTAGCAAGGAAATTTATTACCGGTATCGGATTTGCAAAATCATGGCGTTCATGGCTTGCATTGGCGGTCCTCAGTGGTGTTATATGGTTTTCCTACATTGCGTCTTTTTACGCAGCCTTTCAGGGTTTTTCTGCATTGGAGGGTCTTCGCATCTTCGAAGCGGCTGTCGTTATGACATTCAGTTCATTTGCCATTATGATTCCCGCTGCACCGGGATATGTTGGGACGTTCCACGAAGTTGCAAAACAAAGTCTGATGATGGTACAGATTGACAAAACGAGTGCGGTAGGGTTTGCGGTCATTTTTCACGCATCCAATTATGTTGTTCAGACCCTTGTGGGTGTCTGTTATTTTTTCAGAGATCAAATTCATTTTAAAGAAGCGTTAAACTTTCGTGAAGCTTAAGATTTTCATCACCGCATTCTATTTTAGTTTTTTACCGGTTTCGATTTGGGCTCAGAATGAATCTCAAGATGCTCGAAAGACGATTACGGATTCCACGAAGTTCGAACGAGGATCGTTTTTGAAGACGGACCGAAAAATAAGATCGGGAGATCAATTAAGCGTTACGGTTTATGGACATGACGAATTGCCCAAAGAAATCCGGGTTGAAACGGACGGCACGATCAAGTATCCCTTTATGAAGGATGTTAAAGTGGATGGTATGACGACCGAACAATTGTCGAATATTTTGAGCGTTCGTTTGTCGCAATACATAGGCGGACGAGCGGAGGTATTAATTGCGTTTGCCGCCGATGAGAGTATTGAAGTGATTATTTTGGGGCAAGTAGGTTCTCCCGGAGCGCATAAAATACCAAAAAATCATACGATCCAGGGTGCGATCGCTCAGGCCGGCGGCTCAACAGGGAGGGGTAATTTGGACAAGACGAAGCTGATCCGGATTAATCCCGAGACTGGAATTCGAGAAGAAATAGACGTGCCGATGGTCTCGATCATCGTTGAAACGGGTGATATTAAGCGTTTGCCTCCTCTCCGCAACGGGGATATTATTTTTATTCCGGCCATCTACGGCGCGGTCTATTCCAATGTCTTGGGAGCTGTTGGAAAGCCGGGGAACTACGAATTATTTCCCGGCGCCAATCTTGTTGACGTCGTGTTTTTGGCGGGGGGGCCACTGGAAGATGCTTCCATCCAAAATGTCAAACTCATTCGGCGGATTGGAACCTCCCAAACCGAAGAAATTGTCGACATTGAGCGAATATTGAAAGCCAAGGGAGGTTACATTCCTCTTATTCAGCCGGGTGACATCATATTTGTTCCGGCTAAGAAATTCACCATAAAAGTATTTTTCGCATATTTATCATACGCCGTCACGATAGTGTCAGCATATTTCCTTTATAAGCTTCTCACGACCGGGAAGCGCATCGGTGGATAAGTCTTAATTATGAAAGAAGAAGTCGAAATTAAAGAAGGCATTGATATCCACGCGGTGTGGCAGATTATCAGTCAACACAAGTGGATAGTTCTTTCGGTGTTCTTATTGTTTACATCCATTGTATCCTACTATTCATTAAGCAAGCCCACGCTCTATCGATCTTCGGCAATATTGTTTTATGACAAATCCTCATCCAATCCGGTGGCGGAACTGCTGGGTGGAAAAGGTGGTGGCGGATACGACTCTCCCATTGATTTTGGTTATTACGAGATATTGCTTCAGACCGATTTATTTAATAAGAGATTTCGTGATGCGGTCATGGCGGATCTGGCGAAAACGCGTGATGCCGCTTACATCAATCAGATCAGCAACCAGATTTCCGCAAGTCAAATATCATTAAAACCCTATAAAGAAAAACCGCAATTTATTGAAATTGCAGCTCTTTCTTATGATTCTTTTTTGGTTCGTAAACTCATCGAAGTCTGCACGGATCAATTGAAGAAGCGTGCCACGGAAATCGACCATGAAGGCCTGCAAAATAGCATCTACTTCATTGACGAGCAAATCGAGATTACACGAACAAATTTGGAGAAAGCAGAAATTGACCTGCAGTCTTTAAAAAAACGAAGTGATATTTCATCAAAAGAGAACGAAGGCCCGCTCAATCGAATTATCTTGATGAAGGACAAGCTTTCTGAACTTGAAACGCAAATCCAGATTCGAAACGCCAATCTCTCCTCGTTTTCCGCTCAACTGGACTCGATTCAACGACGAGTGAGTGGCACATCCAATGGTTCTGTACAATCTTCGCCAGAAGAGTCGCGCATTAAGAATGAGATTGAATTGCTGACGTATCAAAAGGCCGGAATTTTTGAAAAAATGGGCAACGATGCCTATAACAACTCGGAAGTCAAGCGCATTGACGAGCGACTCGCGGATTTACGAAATCAGTACTATTCAATATTATCAAGCGCCAGTTCGAAGGGTGAGACATCTCTTGGTGGTGATCAGACGCAGCTGTGGAAAAATATTTTCGAAAAAAAGAACAGCGAGGAAATTGAATATATTTTGCTAAAAGGTCAGGCGAGACTTTATACGGGATTGATCAAGAATTTTGAAATAAAAAATCCCAATGTTTTCCAGGACGCTATTGATATCAATAAGTTGGTTCGTCTGAAACAGATTTATGAAGAGACGCTAAATTCGTTAATTCGGCAAAAAGAGAGTTTTTCAATTCAATTTTATGGCAATACGGGCGACTTAAAGATTATTGATCCCGCCAAAGAACCATCGGCGATATATAATAAGGTTTTTACGAACATTATTGTGGGGTCTGTTTTAGGCCTCCTCATTGGCATTGCCCTGGCTTTTGGGTTTGAATATCTTGATAACACCATTAAAACGGTCGAGTCAATTTCAAGTATTACAAATATTCCCATAATCGGGAAAATACCCCCTATCGATATTGGCTCCGGTGGCGAATTGGTCACTGAAAAAGTACGAAAGCGATTTTCGACAAAAGCTCAAGTAGAGCCGGAAACGGATCGAAATACGTTACGTAAGAGGGCTATGATCTCGCAATTTAGCCCGCGATCCTTTGTATCCGAACGCTACCGGGCATTGCGCACTAACATTCAATTTGCCAATATTGATACACCCATACGCTCCATTTTAATTGGCAGTTCGGGACCCGGTGAAGGAAAAACGACCACCGCGGTTAATTTGGGGATCTCGTTTGCGGACATGGGGCACCGTGTTTGCCTTGTGGATGCAGATTTGCGAAAACCGAAGCATCATATTCTTTTTGAAATCAATGAATCTCCCGGCCTGTGCGACGTTGTTTTGCAGAATCTTGATGTGGATAGTGTCATTCAATCAACATCCGTTAAAAATCTTAGCGTCCTATCCGTCGGTGCTAATGCGCAAAACCATACTGAGATTTTTTCTTCGATTCGAATGAGTTTTTTGATGAAAGAATTGGAGAAGAAATTTGATCTTATCATTTATGATACGCCTCCCGTTTTATTGCTGACCGATTCGATTATTTTGTCGTCGCGTGTGGATGCGGTTATTTTGATTGTTAAATATTCTTTTACTCAAAAGCAGTATTTGCATGGCGCCATATTGGCATTAAAAGCTGTTCATGCCAATCTCATGGGCCTTGTATTGAATGACTACGCGGATGAACGAAAGAACTACTATCAATATGCGTACGACAGCTATTACATTAATCCTTCGGGTGAAAAGAAGGCCGCGGCTAAATGAAAATTCTTGTTACCGGAGCCGCAGGATTTATAGGTTCCAATTTAGTGGAAACTTTGTTGCATCGTGGGTTTATCGTCATTGGCCTTGATAATTTTGACCATTTTTACGATCCAAAAATTAAGAGGGCAAACATAGCGTGGTTTGTAAAGAACCCAAACTTTCGCTTGGTTGAATCCGATATTCTCAATAGCGATTCATTGGATCAACTCTTTTCAGATGAGAAGCCGGATCTCGTTATTCATCTCGCGGCCAGAGCCGGAGTGCGTCCTTCTATTGAGGATCCTAAACTCTATCAGCGCGTGAACATAGAAGGAACGTTGAATGTTTTGGAGTGCATGAAAAAGTACTCAATTAAGAAATTGATCATGGCCTCATCATCCTCAGTTTACGGGAATAATAAGAAGACTCCTTACGCGGAAGCGGATGTCGTTGATTTTGCGATTTCCCCCTACGCGGCGACAAAAAAGGCTTGTGAAGTAATCGCCCATACTTATTTTCATCTCTACGGCATTGAAACTTTTTGTCTGAGGTTTTTTACAGTCTATGGGCCCCGGCAGAGACCGGAAATGGCAATCCATCAGTTTACCAGACGTATACAAGAAAATAAACCGATCACATTATTTGGAGATGGAAGTTCTCTTCGAGATTATACTTATATTGATGATATAGTGAATGGGATAGTCGAATGTATTGGTCACCTAAAGGGATTCGAAATTATTAATCTCGGAGAGTCGCAGACTACGTCCCTTATAGATTTGGTCCGAATCATCGAAAGTGAAATGGATATCAAAGCGACGATTCAATGGTTGCCCATGCAGCCGGGTGATGTTCAGAAGACATTTGCGGATATTACGAAAGCTGAAAAAATGATAGGCTATAGGCCGCAAATTAAAATCGAAGAAGGAATCGCTTTGTTTATTAAGTGGTTTAGAACTTTGGAGATTTAACCGGTGAGTGAACGCCATCTTGTAAGTATTGCAAAAAACTCCCTCACCACGGCATTCGGTAATATCTTCGTAATAATAGTTGTCCCAATTACTAGTTTATTAACGACCAATGTACTCGGCGCGGAACTGTTTGGCGTCTATTCTCTCGTACAATCATGGTGCGGGTTTCTAGCTAATTTCTCAAGCCTTGGCCTTAATGGGACTAATCTGAGGTTCATACCGCGCTACCGAGCATTGGCAAGCCCGGAGAGAATCAAAGGTTCTATTCTGTGGACTCTTAAGATCACGGCCGCAATCTCTTTAATGTTTTCACTATTTCTTTTCTTCTATTCCGATGTCTTTTGTGAAGTATTTATCCATCGGCCTGAAAGCATTTCACAGGATGTATTTGACCGATATATTGTATCTGCATTTAGGTTCTTTGCTCCTTCCATATTTCTAACAGCAATCTATTTAGTATTTCAGTCAAGTCTTAGTGGCTTAAAGGAATTACGTTTCAAGGTTTTGGCCAATGATATTTTTGGAAATATTTTTAAGGTTCTGTTTCTAATTCTTTTTTTTTCAGCTGGAACAAAACTTTACGGAGCGCTGGCTTCGAGCCTCATTCAGGACCTGGTGGTACTACTTTTAAGCCTGTATTTCCTGATAAAAGTATATCCCGGTTTAACCGATATGAATCTAAAATCTATTGTTAAAAAGAAGGAATTAAATAAGTTTGCTAGTGTACTTTTTGCTAATTCCGTTCTCAGTAAATATACATTTCAGATGGACGTTCTTTTTTTGGGCTATTTTTGTTCAATCAAGGATGTTGGTATATATGCCTTGGCATCAAGGCTACAAACTCTCATCTATATGCCCCATTATGCGCTTAATTCAATATTTGGGCCAATCACGGCAGAACTTTATGCGCAAAACAATATGGAAGAATTCAAAAAGTTATATAGGACAATTACGAAGTGGACTTTTTCGGTAAGTCTACCGATTGCGGCTATTATTGTGCTATTTTCAGAAGATATTTTACACTTATTTGGAAAGGATTTTACCGGCGCAGTGCTAATTATTGTCATTATGAGTGTGGGTAATCTAATCCATGATTTTCTTGGCACTGCGGGAACCGTGATCATGATGACCGGACGTATTCACGTTAATCTCATCAATTCTATTATTCTTTCAGTTTTCAATATTACAAGTTACTATGTCTTGATAAAGGAATATGGAATAGTGGGAGCGGCCGTAGCTAATGCTTTTTCACTTACAATTGCAAATCTTCTTGTATTATTCGAAGTGCGCTACTTTGTTGGGTTTTACCCGTTTAGAGTAACTCTCGTAAAACCGCTTATTGGTGTCATATTTGCCGGCGGATTGGTACTGCTGTGGAAGACTCAAGTAGTTTTTGATAATCAATATTTGTTTCTCTTACAGATTGTGGTGTTAACTATTGTGTATCTTTTAGTTTTATATGTTTTGCGCTTTGATGAAGAAGACCGGATGATAATCAACAAAATCTTCCAGAAAATTCCTTTTCTGAAAAGGATAGCACTTAAATGAACGTGAAAAAGCTAGAGCTCAGTATAATGAAATACTGGCCCTACGCCATGTTGGTATGGGTAATGTTTCTATCATGGCGTGTTAACAATTTCTATCTCGGCAAGGACGCTTTTTTTTATGCAAAATTGGGTGAAAGTATTTGGGGTGGAATGGGTATTGCAATGTGGGATTCACCCTATGTTGTTCTTCCCCCGGGCTTTCCTATCCTCATTGGCGCAGTGGATCAGGTGTTGTGTGACCTCGCATGGTCCGGAAAGATTGTTGGTATTCTGGCTTTTTTTGGCAGCATTTATTGTTTCAGAGCTATTTCTGTGGAGATTTTAAAAGAGAGTAAGTGGGTCAATTTCAGTCTCATTTTGTTTTCGCTCAATTCAGGAATACTACTAAATTCCGTTTCGGGCTATAGTGAATCTTGTTTTATCGTGGTCTTTCTGATCATGATGCTGCATTTCTTCAGAAGTTCATCGGTCGGCTGGATCCAAGTTCTTGGCACGAGCGTACTATGGAGTCTTTTATACTATATAAAACCGGAAGGCTTGATTATCGGCGGAATTATATATGTTCTTCTCGTGTCTAAATTTAGGAACAATGTTTTTGTCTACTTGATTCCCATTGTGACCTTTGTCCTGATCTTTCCCTACTTGTTATTTTTGAAAAACTACACAAGCAATTGGCAAATTTCCGGAAAGACCTATGTCAATTTGGTTTTTGGAGAATTGGAAGGCCCCCATCAAAAGGCGGTGGAGGGCGAATATCCGAATCGTTACTATATTGCAGATTTGGTCGGAAATGATCCCTTGTTGGCGAAAGATCCTGCTGATTATTGGAAGGATCCGCACAATGATCTTATGAAAAGGGTCTTTGTCAATTGGCGAAAGTTGGGGAGTCAATGGAGTGATGCCTTTTCTTGGATAGGGATTGCGCTTGGTCTTTTGGGTGTATACTTTTCAAGGAACAATCATTGGTGGATCGTTATTTTGCCTATTTTTGTCTATCTGATTTTCTTTATTTTGCAACGTTCCCTGACGACATACTACTGGATTTGGATTGTACTGATGACCATTGGATTAAAAGAAATGCAAGCGAGGCTCAATGCACGATGGCCCAATTTGCGTTACGTTCAATGGAGTGTCATTGTACTCTTATGTGTTTTCAATATGCGGAGCGTCCTCAAAGTAACTGCGGATTTTATTTTTCAATGAATAAATATTTTATTGTGACGATTGACACGGAATGCGACAAATCTAAAGATTGGTCAATTCCACAACCCCTTCAATTCAAAAACATCTTAGAAGGCATACCGAATCGGCTGACGCCGCTGTTTGAAAGATATAATGTAAAACCAACCTATCTGATTAGCCCCGAGGTTATTCGTGATTCTGCCAGTTCAGCCTTGCTTAAGGATCTAAAAAATGTTGAGCTTGGGACGCATTTACATGGAGAATTTATAGAGCCTCAAGCCAATTACGCTTCAACTGGAACATGGGAATATCAAGCCGACTATGATTATGATACGGAATTTCAAAAAATGAAAAATCTGACACAGTTGTTTGTCGAAATTTTTGGCTATCGGCCTTTATCTTTTCGCGCGGGAAGGTTTGGACTTGGGGTTAACACTCTTAGAATATTGCAAGAGTTGAACTACAAGATAGATTCCAGTATATTTCCCTATCAAAAGATTAGAACAAAGCACAACAATTTTGATACTTACTATTATCCTACTAAGCCGCATGTCGCAGATCCTATCGACATTGCAGAGCTGCCATTGACGGTGTATTCTAGATTTTATGATAAAGTGCCGGCTTTCTTGGGACGCCGTATTTCAAATTCTAAATTACCCTTAAAAGTTCTTTCGAAGCTGATCGGTAAGAAGCGGATAAAACCATACTCATTAAGGCACAGCACCGTGCCTTTGGAAGTGTTGAAGGATGTTATTGATGGTTACACGAGATTACATTCCAAAAGTGAGGATATTGTATTGCATGCCATGTTTCACAGCAATGAAACCATTGTAGGTGGAAGCCCCTACTGCAATTCGGAAGATGAATTATCATGCTGGTTTGACCGTTTGGAGGAATTACTCGTCTATTCCAGAAGTTTGGGATTTACATTTGTGACGATGACAGAATATTATGCGGTACTAAAACATACCAAGAAGACCTGATGCGTAATTAAAGGTGTTGTGGATATGAATGCAATGAAGAAAATCTTAATAACGGGGGGAGCCGGATTTATTCCGAGTTCACTTGCGGAACGCCTTTTGTCCAATAAAAACAATATGGTTCTTGTTGTTGATAATATGCTGACGGGACGGAAGGAGAACATCCCACAGCATGAAAATTGTCGTTTTATTAAGGCGGACGTCAATAGTTATGAGGATATTGCTCCAATTATGAATAGATATGGCTTCGACTATGTTTTTCATTATGCTGCGCTTGTTGGTGTAGAGCGAACCCTGGAGAATCCCGTTCATGTTCTGGAAGATATCAAGGGTTTGCAAAACATTTTTCAATTGTGTAAGAATACAGGAGTACGAAGAGTGTTTTACTCATCCTCATCGGAAGTCTATGGCGAACCGGTTCATCTTCCTCAACACGAATATTCGACACCACTTAATTCACGTTTGCCTTATGCTGTGGTGAAGAATATTGGCGAATGTTTTTGCCGAAGTTATGAAAAGGAGCACAAACTTCCATATACAATTTTGCGCTTTTTTAATACATACGGGCGCAGGCAAAGCCCGGATTTTGTCGTTTCTAAATTCATCGATGCCGCATTGGCAAATGAAGATATTACGGTCTATGGAGATGGTACTCAGACGCGAACCTTTTGCTTTATTGATGATAACACGGAGTTTACCGAGAAAATTTTGAACCATGACCTTTTTATTAATGATGTCGTAAATGTTGGAAACTCTGAATTGACGACCATATCTGAGCTCGCTCGAAAAATTATAGAAATAACCAAGTCAAAATCCCGTATTGTCAGCTTGCCTCCTTTGAAAGAGGGAGATATGACGCGTCGACAACCGGATAATGCAAGAATGCTGAGCGTTTTAAAGAGAGATCTCGTTACCTTAGGGGACGGATTGGAGCGCATTGTGCAATCCGTAAAGTTGGACAAGGTCGCCAAGAATTTATGAGTGTCATTAAGAAGCTCAGAGTCTTGAATGTGACGCCGTCCGGCGATATGGGCGGGCGTGAGCGCCAACTACTGTTAATCTCGCAGTCTATGAAGAAGGATCAGGGAGTTCAGTTTGATGTTTTGTTTTTAAGGGGAACAGGACCGTTCTACGAAGCCTCTCTTTCTGAAGGCATCGTAACACTTAAGCCCCCGGAGGGAGGTTTAGAGGCAATAGTTTACTGTATAAGACTAATGAAGACTTATGATGTCGTTAATTTTTGGGGGGTAAATTGGCAGGTCTTTCTTGCGGGAATCATCAGCGGAGCGATTTTAGCGTTTAGCCTACAGGGCGCGCGTGGAGTGATTCGGAAGAGTATAGTTAAAATTCTCTCTAGAAAAACAAGTATTAAGAAACACATCACTGAATCGACGAGTCATGGATTTGCCAATACCAATTCAACTTGGCCACAACGCTTTAATCGTCTGTTCAAAAAATGGATGCTTATCCATTTTCTTCGGCGATGCTCGTTAATAATCGTTCCCTCGAAGTACCTTAGTGATTTTTGCGTCTCATACTATGGATTAAGAGACAGTAAACTGAGAATTATCAAAAACGCGGTTAATTTCGATGAAATTAAGGCGTCTCGGTCTGTTGGTGATATTCGAGCGGAATTGGGTATTAGTCCTGACATTTTTATCGTGGGTGTTGCAGCACGCTATGATTCCAGAAAGAGACTTGACCGTCTCATTGACGCTATGGGGCAACTGCGTGAGTATGACAAAATCAAAGCCGTCATTTACGGAGGCGGGGATTCCACAATAAAAATGAATTTGGATAGAAAAATTGAAGGCTATAAAATTAATACCAAAATATTATTTCCAGGATTTAAGAGCGACATTTACAACTACATTAATGCCTTAGATGTTTTTATTCTTCCATCCGATAGCGAAGGTATGGGTTTAGCTATTGTGGAGTCGGTCTATTTATGCCGCCCAACCGTTGTCTTTCAGGATGGTGGAGGGGTTCATGAGGTCATAAAAAATAGAAAGACTGGTTACGTCGTCAATGACGTGAAGGAATTGGCAGATCTGATCTTATTTTTGTACAGTAACCCGGAAACATCTCAATCGATCTGTCAGCAGGGCAAAAGATTTGTGGAGGAAAACTTCAACGTTGATGTGACCGCAAAAGAATACGCTCGAGAGTTTATTAACCTAGTGAACTAACCACGACAACATGCGGTCTTTTTTGGTTTCAATCTCCTCAGGAATTGGTGATGCTTTAATGGCCGAACCATTGGTTCGAAGCCTTAAATTGAATTTTCCAGATTGCGAGATAGACATTCTTGTTTCAAATGCAACCGCTCAAGTATATAAGAATCATGCATCCATCCGCAGAACGATCGTGCTTGAGAAAGCGAAGATATCATTTGCTAAATTGATCTATCGATTGCATAAGAACAAATATGATGTTTTTCTTGGATGCATTCCTTCGAATACTTATTCCCAAATTCTCGCACCGGTGCTGTCGCGCATACCTGTCCGCGTCAAGCATCGTACACCACATCAGAAATTGCGGGATTTGGATTTCTTATTTCATGGTATTCTGCCTATCCCCGACGGCAAACACCGGCTTGAGTGTAACTTGGATCTATTGCAGTTCTTTTCGATAAAAGCAGAGGCTTCAAATCCCCAGTTTATCATTGACAGCAATATTAGAAAAATTATTGACGATCGCTTGCCGCAGTACGAGGGTTTGACCATAGGTTTTCATCCGGGATGCAGTCCTTCGGCATCTTTCAAGCGATGGTTGCCCGCAAACTACGCCGCCTTAGGAGATTGCTTGGTAGAAACTCATGGATGTCGAATTATTATAGTAGGCGGGGTGGATGAACGTGAGGATGTAAACCAACTCTATGATGCCATGAGAAATAAGCCAATCAATTTTTGCGGAACATGTACACTAGAAGAAACTGCCGCCGTTATCAAACGATGCGATTGTTTTATTTCTAATGACTCGGGAATCATGCATCTTGCGACTGCCGTCAATGTGCGTACTTTCGCAATATTTGGTCCTAAGGATGAAAGACACATTGGCCCCTACGGCCCAATCCATACCGTTATTCGAAATGGAAAAGATGTAAGTAATGTTACGGTTGAACAAGTGATCTCAGTATTGGAGAACAGCGTATTTGGGCTAAAAAAACATCATGAATGATTTTATTGAAATAAAGGGCGCACGAGTTCACAATCTCAAAAATGTGAGTCTGAAGATTCCCCGAAACAAATTTATAGTGGTTACGGGTGTGAGCGGCTCAGGAAAATCGTCACTTGCGTTCGACACCCTCTACGCCGAAGGACAAAGGCGTTATGTGGAGTCATTATCGGCGTATGCGCGTCAATTTCTGGATCGAATGGACAAGCCGGATGTCGACTCAATCACCGGCATTAGTCCGGCGCTTGCGATCGAGCAGAGGACGTTAGGAAAAAATCCGCGTTCAACCGTTGGTACGGTTACGGAAATTTATGACTATCTGCGTTTGCTCTACGGGCGTGTCGGAAAAACGATCTGTCGGAATTGCGGCACACCGGTTCGCAAGGATATTCCCGCCAGCGTAGTGAATGCAATTATGAAATGGCCGGCGGGTACAAAACTGATTCTGCTATTTGAGAAGGTCGTCAATGAGCAAACTCTATTAGAACTTAGTGAGAAGGGATTTACGAGAATCTATGACGCGGGGGACATCTACGAAATCAATGATGCGGAGGCGATGAAAAGAATCTTCAAGAAGAAGTCAATCCACATAATAGCGGATAGACTAATTCTGAAAGCTTCGGAAAAATCACGTTTGGCCGACTCGGTGGAATCGGCATTCAAACAAGGAGACGGCAGGATTATTGTAAAAATTGTGGATGGTGAAGAATTTCTGTTCTCTAACCGCTTTGAATGCAATACATGTGGAACTGCTTATCAGGAGGCTGATCCGAAACTATTTTCATTTAACAATCCTTATGGCGCGTGCCCTGCCTGCCAGGGGTTTGGTAACAAAATAGAACTCGACCTGGATCTCGTTATTCCCGACAAGTCAAAAACGCTCAGGCAGGGTGCCATCAAGCCATGGACCACTGATGGTTATGCTGATTTTCAGGAACGTCTTGAAAAAAATGCTAAAAAACTAGGAATTCCCCTCCATGTGCCCGTCATGGATTTGACGCGCGAGCAATATAATGCGGTTCTCAACGGTGGCCCGGGCTTTGAGGGTATACGGCCATTTTTTGCTTGGTTGGAGAAGAAAACTTACAAGATGCATGTCAGGGTCCTTCTTTCAAAATATCGGGGTTATGTCATGTGTAGTGATTGTAATGGATCACGGTTGCAACCGGATGCCAATTGCGTACAGGTAGATGGAAAAACAGTGCAAGAAATTAGCACGATGAGTGTCAATGAGGCGCTTCAGTTTTTTGAGAACATCAACCTAAGTACCATGGATTTTGATGTTGCACGGCGAGCACTGGAAGAGATTAAGAAACGATTTAATTATCTTAAGAATGTCGGACTGGAATATCTTACGTGCAATCGCATGGCCGGTTCATTATCCGGTGGAGAAGCTCAACGAATCAGCCTCGCCACCTCGCTGGGATCCGCGCTTGTGGGGTCTCTCTATATTCTTGATGAACCCAGCATAGGGTTGCATCCGCGTGATAATCAAAAGTTGATTGGAATTTTGAAAAACTTACAAACAATTGGAAATACCGTCCTGGTTGTGGAACACGATCAGGAAATGATGGAGTCCTGTCATCAAATCATCGACATGGGTCCCAAAGCTGGAGTATTTGGCGGGGAAGTCATTTATCAAGGTTCTTATGATGATATATTGAAAGACTCAAAGTCTCTAACTGGGCAGTATCTTTCCGGAAAAAAAGTTATTCCTATGCCGAAAGGGCGACGGAAGGGTAACGGTAAATCTATTACTATAATGCATGCGGCAGAAAATAATCTGAAGAAGATTGATGTCAACTTTCCGCTTGGAATGTTTGTAGGTGTGACCGGAGTCAGCGGTTCAGGAAAGAGCACCCTGATTCACGATATTCTTTACGCGGGACTGATGCGCCAAAAGGGATTGTGGTCTAGTAAGATCGGGCTTCATCAAAAGATAATCGGAGCAGAACATATTGATCATGTCGAAATGGTGGATCAGCAGCCAATTGGCCGCACGCCGCGAAGCAATCCTGCAACGTATATCAAATTATTTGACATTATCCGTGATGTTTATGCTTCGACTCCACTCGCGAAATTGCGTGGATACACTTCCGGGACATTCTCCTTTAACGTGCCCGGTGGACGTTGTGAAACGTGCGAAGGCGCCGGACAGACACTCGTTGAGATGCAGTTTCTTGCCGACGTATATTTGGAATGCGAGGAGTGCAAAGGCAAGCGGTACAAAAAAGAAATATTGGAAGCGGAATACAAAGGCAAAAGCATTTACGTTGTCTTAGAGACGTCGGTCCGCGAGGCCCTGGACTTTTTTGCTGCGTTCCCAAAAATTATCAAAAAACTGCAGGTCCTTGACGACGTGGGACTTGGCTATTTGAAACTCGGTCAGTCGGGATCGACGCTCTCCGGCGGCGAAGCGCAGCGCGTCAAGCTTGCTGCACATCTGGCGGATCGCACACAGGAAAAAACACTCTATATTATGGATGAGCCTACAACTGGGTTACATTTCGACGATATTGATAAACTGCTAATGGCATTTAATCAGCTCATCGAAGCAGGTCATTCACTGATCGTAATCGAACATAATATGGACGTCGTTAAGTGTGCCGACTGGATTATTGACTTAGGACCGGAAGGCGGAGATGGTGGCGGTATGCTAGTTGCCCAGGGAACGCCAGAAATGCTGGTTCAGGACAAAAAGTCCTACACGGGAAAATATCTTTCGAAGTACATTGCCTAATACTCCACCATGACATTCTCGTGACTATTGAAAAATACGATTTCCGTAATCGGTTTTCTGAAGTTTGAGATCTTGCAACTGGGCTGACTTAACCTGGATTATGAAGAAATAGCCGGCGGCAGGGCCCGTGGGAGTCCAATCAAAGCGCATCGTCCAGCAATGCAAATCACGGGAAAATGAAAAACTCTGGCTTACAATATCCTTTTTTAGAAGATCAAATCGCGCACTGTAATTGGCTTGCCAGTTTTCGGACAGCTTGATGCCCATCGATAGGCTACCGCCAAAGGTTTTCGTAACTAATTCAGGGTTCGACTTATTGATGTCATAGTTTAAGTCCATCCTACCGGTCCAAGGTATATTATCGGGCAATCGATTAGGAGCCGGATTCAAATTCTGTCCTATCGTCGTGTAGTTTGGGTTAACAGAATTCGTGGTCTGCTGAGACGAGCTACCGGATGATGATTCACCGCCACTAAATGAAATACCGGCTGTAATCCCGGCATTTGTAAGGCGAGGGATTGTGTTCAATTTGTCGATTCGTTTGTTCAGTGCTGTATCGTACCGATAAAAATCATGGGTCGCATTGAGCGAAAGACTCAAGTTTTTCGCCAAATCATTTGATATCGAAACGGTCGTTGCCAACGTTGACAATTTGAATTCAGTGGCTTCGAAATTATAGCTGATTGAATTGCCGATATTCATCAGGTCCACTTTCTTTGCCTGTTCTTTCTTGATCGAATCCGATGCGGCGATTTTAGCTTGGTACAAATGTGTTAGTGAAAAACTAAGGGCCATGTTCCTTCCGGAAGGAGTCCCCGGAAACACCTTGTTTCTAGAATAGCGATCGCGACGAAGTGTTCTTCCGCTGGTGTCCTTAAACGATTCGTAATAGCCCCACCTCGGATCGGAAAAATCGGGACGGTAATTGAAACCAACGGATGGCGTCATGGTGTGGCGTAGCGTTTGTACGCCGAGGATATCGGGATTCACCAGCCCATAAATTTTTGTATTCGTAGCGACGTTAAAATCATACGTGTGCTTGGCGTAAAAACCATTTTTCGTTTTACTGGTGTCCTGATTACGTCCATTGACACCAAAATTTTCCTGACGGC
>JANNSF010000028.1:0-1587 GCA_031402315.1 bacterium
TCTCGATGCGGTGCTGGCAGATCTTCTCGGGACGGCCGGTGATCTCGAACGCGCGCTCAAACATTACGATCATTTTTTTCGTGCCCCTTCCGTTGGCGGTCTTGCACCAAGCGGGCGCGATGGGAGTTTTCCTCAGCGCGGTGATGGTGGTGAAGAGATTATAGCTCGCATACCTCTCGGTTATCTATTTTCCAGCAAATAAATCATAGTATTCTTTAAAAATAAATAATCGGTTGCGCCGATTCCCCGTCCTTTCTTTGAGGATGCCTAGCTTTACAAAATCAACAACCATACGATGGGCCGTCGAATCGTTTACTTTCAGGATTTTTGCGGCTCCTGATATGCTGATGAGAGGGTGCTTGTACAGCTGCTTTACCAATAGCTTTGCGGACTCTGATTTTTTCCCGAGTTTTAGTATTCGGACGCCTTCGACATCATTCTGAAGAGCTAGAATTTTATGAAAGGTCTGAATCGAATTGTTCGCAGTTTCATAGACGCCCGTAAAGAAAAAGCGCAGCCACTGCGTTAAATCGTTATGGGTGCGTGTTCGCGTAAGGTTATCATAGTATAACCCTCTGTTTTTTTCGAAAAAATCTGACAGATACAGCGTGGGCCGGTGTAATATGCCGAACCGAACCAGATACAGCGTGATGAGCAGTCGCCCTAGGCGGCCATTACCATCCAGGAACGGGTGAATCGTTTCAAATTGATAATGGGCGATACCGATCCTGAGAAGATACGGAACCTGTATGGCGTTATTATTCAGAAATTTTTCCAGGTCGCTCATTAGTTCCGGCACATCGGTGTGGGAGGGAGGAATGAATACGGCATCTTTCAGAGTTGCGCCGCCTATCCAGTTTTGGCCGGAACGGAATTCACCGGGCATCTTATGTTTGCCACGCACGCCCTGCATAAGTACGTCATGGGTTTGACGAAGTAGTCGCGTGGACAATGGCAGCTTTTTAAGCTGCGCGACGGCGTGATGCATGGCGCGGATGTAATTATGGACTTCCGCCCAGTCGTTTTTTTTCTCAGGAGTGACATCCGCTTCTTTTAGAAACGCTTCTTCCATCGTCGTTTGTGTGCCTTCGATGCGACTGCTTTGCGTGGCTTCCTTGACGATGTGCATCATGATGAAAAAATCGACATCGGGTATGATCTGTGAAAAGGCGTCGAGGGCGCCCATTTTTACATTGGCTTCACTCAGAAGGGTAGATAGGGAAGGGTCGGAAATAAACCATTCCCTGTTTACCGGCTCGGGCAAAAAGTTTTTGTATTCGTATTGCTGCCGATGGGTTCCGGATTTGAAATCTTTGACGTCCATGATCCTCCTTGCAGGAAATTCGGGTGAACTATTTCTTCTGCAAATATAAACAATTATAATTGCAGGAAAAGCTTTAAATGCAAGTATGGCTTTTTATATGTGCAGAAGGCAAAATACGGTATATTGTTTATATTAGACTTAATATAAATGCGGCATCTTTTTGGTAAGAAGCGATCAGATCGAAACGATGACAGATGGGATCATACTGGAATTATCGGCGTTTGGCTGATGTGGGCGTGATGGGTGTACTTCATTCGGTGGTG
>JANNSF010000029.1:0-9462 GCA_031402315.1 bacterium
TCACGCACGGTGCCAATATCAATAAGCCCGATGTGAACAACGATACCGTTCTCAATTGGGCTGTCTAATTTGGCTTAGAAAACTTCGTGACTTTCCTGCTTGACCACGGCGCTCTTCCAACGTATGTCGGAACTGATTCCAAAGACAATGCTCTAGATATTGCTATTCGGATGCAGTTTAAGGGAATTGAAAATGAATTGCTAAAACGGGGAGCAAAATCCGCCCGTTGATACCCGTGAATCAAAACTAAATCAATCCCGGCCCAAATTTGCCGACCTTCTTTGACATTGCGGATGACATTATAATTCCGTAAAATACTACAACATCCCAATGGGAGGCGACAACCATGTCAAAACAAACTCTGATCCCCGCCTGCGAATATTGCCAATCCCGCGTCACTTCTATTTTTTCCAACCTCAAAGCGCAGGAGATCCACAGTCTTTCCGAAAATAAATGCGGAAACATTTACAAAAAAGGGCAGGCGATTTATTATGAGGGGAATAAGCCAAACGGAATATTTTGTGTGAATAAAGGCGTTATCAAAATCTTCAAGATGAACGAAGATGGAAAAGAACAAATTCTGCGGCTTGCCAAAGCGGGTGACGTCGTAGGCTTCAGTTCACTGCTGAATGGAGAATTTTACTCCACTACCGCAACGGTTGTAGAGGACGCTTTGATTTGTCATATTCCAAAGAATGTATTCATGCATTTGCTGGAGAATAATTCGGAGTTTTCTTTGCGCCTCATTCAGTTCCTGTCTCATGAACTAAAACGTTCTCAGGACAATATCGCGTACATGGCACAACATAGTGTGCGTGAACGCCTTGCCGAAACACTGCTTGCCATCAAGGAATTCGGTGGGTGTGAACCGGATGGAATTACGCTCAATGTAGCCTTGTCCCGGGAAGAGCTTGCGAATATGGTCGGTACGGCCACCGAGACCCTTATTCGTTTGCTGTCTGAATTTAATCACGAACGAATAGTCGAATTGACAGGTCGAAAGATTAAACTCCTGAATTCTCAAGAACTGATCCGAATTGCCAACGTATCCGATTAATTTCTTTCTATCGTTCTTTCACTGTTTCCTCTTGCGCTCGCCTTGCCATTCAAACGTTTCCTGTTAATATCTATTTCTTAAATCCTTTTTCGTCGTCCGGAGTATGATAAAAAACAGGATTTTCCACGGCATTGGTCATTCCCAAAAGACGCGGTATATCCTATTTTGAAGGGAACCTAATTGTTGGAGGCATTCTAATGCCACCGGTTACATAATTTACGCTTCTATTAAAAGAATCATTTCAGTACAACTTGTTTAGGCAGGTTATCTCTATGAATATTAAAAAAATTCTCTTCCCGACTGATCTGACGGAATGCGGCTTGATGCCGGTCGACTACGTCGTCTATCTGTCCAAAAAGTACCGAACGCCCGTTCAAATCCTCTACGTCGATCAAATGCTCCAACTCTTGTATTCCATGGGGCCCTACGCGGAAACTAACTTCGGCATGCTCTCTGAAAACTTCAAAACGGCTTCGGATAAGCGTATCGATGATCTGATTACAAACTCATTTACAAAAAGTGTTTCGGTTGAGAAACTGTACCGGAGTGGAACGCCTCATCGGGAAATTGTGGATGCCGCGGCGGCGGAACACTCCGATCTCATCATTATGGGAACGCATGGCCACAGCGGCTTCACCAGTATGCTGGGCAGCAACGCCGATCGAGTAGCACGCATGGCGCCGTGTCCGGTCATGGTGGTTGGAAAAAGAAAGACTTTTGATGGCTTTAATCAAATCGTCTTTCCTGTAGATTTTTCACTTCGATGCCGCGAAACATTATCCGAAAACATCGAGTTGGTCAGGGAATTGGGTTCTGAGCTTAGCCTTATTCATGTCGTGGAAGCAAAGCAGACTCTGCGGGATGAAGAGCTTTCTGAAAAATTTGATAAATTTTTGAATAAAATTGACACCAGCGGAACCATCTATAAAAAGAAGATATTCCGTGCCCATTCGGTTCGATCCGGCATCATCGACTACGCTGTCAAAAACGAGGCGGATTTAATTATGATGGGGACTCATGGATACACCGGGCTCAAAAAAATAGTTATGGGTAGTGTGACCGCCGATGTTCTAAACCATTCGCCCATTCCAGTTTTAGTATTGCGTGAGGCTCCGGTAAAAGACTTGAAGACCGAGAACGATAAAGAAATGGCCCTTATCGATAGATAATACAGCCGCGTTTTTCAAGCTTGATCAAACTATCCGGCAGCGATTTCAAATTATTCCATCGAAGATCGAGTTTTTCCAGTCCGGCTAACTTGCCAATGGATTCCGAAATCGTCGTGAAACGGTTTGCCCGCAAATCCAAAAATCGCAGATTCTTCAAACTAAACAACGATTCAGGCAGACTGTTCAGGTGATTTCTCCGAAGGTCAAGATGCCTTAGAGCCTTCATCCGTCCTATGTTTCTGGGAAGTTTTGTCAATTTATTATCGCATAATCTCAATTCGCGAAGCTTCGTAAGATTGGCCAACGCAGGCGGCAATTCCGAAAGCTCATTGTTCATCAGATGCAGTTCAACCAGATTGGACAATTTTCCGATGGAATTAGGCAAGGCCGTCAACCTGTTATTATAAAGTCGAATTTCGATCAAGGCCGACATTTTCCCGATATCGTCCGGCAGCATTTTTAATTTATTGTCGGTTACATTGAGGTATCGGAGTTTCTTGAGATTTACGATCGCGTGGGGCAGGTGCAACAATTGGTTATTACTAATGTATAAAAAATACGTGAGACCGGTCAATTTTCCGATGCCGGGGGGCAGCGACGTCAGCGCGTTATGACCAAGGTCCAAGGTGTGAAGGTTTTTTAGTTTTCCAATAGTTTCCGGCAAACTGGTCAACCAATTATCACCCAGGTTCAAAAACTTTAGCTCTTCCAGTTCAAATAGCCATTCCGGCAATAATCCGATGTGATTATTGTATATGCTCAACATTTCGAGATTCTTAGACTCGGCAATACGAACCGGTAATTCCGTGAGTTTTTGATTTTCAAAATGCAGTCGTTTTTCAAGCATAAAAAATCCGGTTAGAAATTATCTACTGTGTTGGCAATACGATGGTGAATTGAGTTCCTTCACCAAGTCTGCTGTCAACATGAATGTGACCTTTGTTTTCAGCCAGAAGACGTGAACAAATTGAGAGACCCAGTCCCATGCCATCCGCTTTGGTCGTAAAAAACGGATTAAAAATTTTTTCAAGATTTTCCGGAGCAATTCCATCACCGGTATCGGTAATTTCAATTACGACAAACGGGAGTGACTTATCGGTCACGTCGTCCGACCAATGAAAATTGGGCCGTTCCGAAAGTGAAGTTGAATACGTTTTGACCGTCAAGTCCCCGCCCTGAGGCATACACTGCACGGCGTTTAGCATCAGATTCATCAAAACCTGTTCGGTCTGATGCGGATCCGCAAACACTTTTGGCATGCCATTCGCAAAATTTTCATGAAATCGAATCTTGTGAGATTGCATTTGCGACGCCAGCAAAAGGTAAATACCGTCAATCACCACTTCGATATCAAATTGATTGCGAGAGGGTTTGACCGGTTTGGCAAACTTAAAAAAATCATTCAGCAAATTATTAACACGGTCGATTTCTCGCACAATTCGCGTGACGAGTTCAAGCCGGCGATCATTGTTTTCCAGCGATTCTTCGAGTACCTGTGCGGCCGCCTTAATTCCACCCAGAGGGTTCCGAACTTCATGCGCAATACCCGTGGCAAGTTCGCCCAGCGTGGCGAGACGATCCATGCGCTCCACTTGCTTACGCATGAGATTCATTTCCGTAAGGTCACGAAAGGTGATGATAACACCGATCTGCTCATCTTTATCGTGTAGCGGGGCGGTACTGAAACCAATCGCGATCGCCGCGCCGGATTTTGAGATGAGTTTTACTTCTTTGCTTTCAAATCGCTTATTCGCAATGAGCATGCGTTCGATGATCTTTGTTTCGCGATCCGCGTCGACGACCAATTGAATCAGGGGGCGCTCAATGAGCTCTTCGATGGTGTAGCCCAGAGCGCGGGCGGCATTATCATTGAGAAACGTGATATTTCCGTCCATGTCAATGCAGATCAGGCTGCTGGACATATTTTGTATGATATTACGATAAAATTTGTAGACGCGTTCGACGAGTTTGTACTTGTCGTGCAAGGCGGCCTGTTCATCAAGCCACTCCTGGGGTATGCCCGCCGGTGTGACCTGCGAAGGCTCTTCACGGGGCGTGTCTAATTTGGAAATGGTCGTCGCTTCGGCATGACGCTTCTTAACACGCTCGTCGAGCGGTATAAGATCGCTCAACTCCTTATTTAGAAGTTCGAACGCTTCTTTCTTTTCCTCAAACCGTTTACTCATTTTCCAATACTGTCATAAAATAAATTTCACAATAAGTTTACCGGATCAATTTCAATACTCACGAATTCACCTTGTGTGAGATTCATTTCCTCTAATGTTTTCTTCAATAACCCGCGAATGAATGAACCGCCCGGATCAAATTTTTTATCCGCCTTAATAAGTATGTGCCAGCGGAATTGATTTCGGATTTTCGCAATCGGCGCCGGCGCCGGACCGAGGATCATTATCGAATTGCCATGTACTCGACGCCGTAGAATATCGCTAAAGCGGGCGCTTTGTTCAACTGCTTTATTTTCCTCTTCATTTTTGAACTGAATAAGCACAAGTCGGCTCGCCGGGGGATATAACAATTCCTCCCGTCTGTGAATCTCCTGTTCATAAAAAGAGTCGTAATCGTGCGTACGCGCAAAAGCCACGGACGCGTGTTGGGGGTTATACGTTTGAATCACGACATGTCCGATTTTTTTCTTACGACCGGCGCGACCGGCAACCTGAGTAAGCATCTGAAAATTCCGTTCCGTCGCCCGAAAATCAGGAAGGTGAAGATTTGTATCTGCCGAAATGACACCGACCAGCGAAACCTTTTCAAAATCGAGGCCTTTTGTAACCATTTGAGTCCCAAGCAGAATCGAGGCTTCTCCATTGCGAAACTGCTCCAAAATTTTGATGTGCGAGCCTTTTTGATGCGTCGTATCGTGATCCATGCGCAACACTTTTACGTCGGGGAAAAATGCCTTCAATTTTTCTTCAACCTTTTGTGTTCCGACACCCTGATGCAAAATATTGACATTCCGGCATTTTGGACATTCGTCGATCAAGGGTACACGATGGCCGCAATAGTGGCAGAGCATTTTCTGATGGGGCAAATGATACGTCAAAGTGATACTGCAATTCGGACACTGCGCGAGATACCCGCACTCGTAGCACTCGACGACACTGGCATACCCGCGCCGGTTTTGAAAAAGTATCACCTGCTCGCCGCGTTTGATCACCCGCTTCATATGTTCCCGCAAAGGCTGACTGAGAACAGGTTCCCACCCATCCGTGTGACGCTCACGCTCCTCGCGCATATTGACTATTTCAACTTCAGGAAGCGGCGTTCTAAAAACACGGTGACGGAGTTCCAGCAATTCGTATTTTCCGTTTTTGGCATTGTAAAAAGACTCCAGGCTGGGCGTAGCGGAGCCCAGTACAACCAGAGCGCCCGCCATTTTTGCGCGAACGATCGCGACGTCGCGGGCATGATATTTTGGCGACGGCTCATTTTGCTTGTAGGTGGTTTCATGTTCCTCGTCGACGATCACGATACCGAGATTTTGTACCGGCGCCAAAATTGCTGACCGTGCTCCGATGGCAATTTTGAATTCACCCGAATATAATTTGCGCCACGCGTCAAACCGTTCGCCGATCGTCATCCTACTATGCAATACAGCAATTGTATCGCCGAAAACCGCTTTGAACCGCTCTACCATTTGCGGCGTGAGCGCAATCTCGGGAACAAGGACAATCGCCGACTTACCTTCGTCCACCAGCGGTCTAATGGACTCGATATAGACTTGTGTTTTTCCGCTTCCGGTCACGCCATACAGCAAAAATGTTTTGAACTCGCCATGATTTTTCTTAATGGCCTCTACCGCCACATGCTGCTCGGGATTGAGGGTGAGTTTTTTTGGCGAAAATATCTCCATATCATAGGGATCGCGAAATTTTTCTACATCTTCCAGTGTGACGAAGTTTTTTTCAGCGAGACCGCTGACGGCAGAATATGGCGCATCACAGATTCTAAGAATCTCACTTTGACGAATGCGGAAAGGCTCCGGATTTTCGAAATCGGTATTTTTTTCAAGGTAATCTAAAATTTGAATTTGTTTTTTCGCGTTTTTTGGGATCGTGGCAATTATGTTTTCAAGCCGTTCGGGCTCGGATAGAATAACGTCACTTAGCCGAACAAATTTTTCATATCGAATGGACGCCGATTGAGCGCTCAGCGTATCTTGTTCCGCTACGACCCCGAGCCGCAGCAATTCGTCCAAGTTTTTTACAAAGTTTTTTCCACCCGCCTTTTTGATCAATTTTCGCAAGGCTAATTTCTTATGAAGGAACAGCGTTTTGAGAATTTTTGATTGAACCGGTTTGGTTTTTTGAAGAGCACGAATCTCAAACTCGTCGATATCTTGCTTGAGAAAGTATACTTTTTCGGAATGCCGGTCGAGCCCGGGTGGTACCATATTATGAAGTGCCCGACCCAGCGGCGTCATGTAGTATTCCGATATCCAAATTCCAAGTTTGATCAATTCTTCCGATAGCAACGGCTGCGGATCCAGAAGGGATGTAAGGGAAAAACACTTATCAATCTTGGATTCCGGCGTCATGCGAACGACGTATCCGGTAATTTTTTTTTTGCCAAAGGGCGCCAGCACACGATGGCCGGGCATTAGCACGGCCTCGAGATCGTCCGGAATGGCATACGTAAATAATCGATCCAGAGGAATATCGAAGGCAATTTCTGCAAACATGATGAACTAATATAGAAAGTAATTTCACAAAAAGAATAAAACTGAATCCCTTGCCACTAAATACGACGAAACAAAAATTCACAATGAATGAATATTCCCGAAGTCCATGGTGAATCCTTTTGACTTAGGGGCTTTGCGGCTCGGCAACGAATTTCAGATGAAAAAAACTATTTGCAAATTGCTTTTAAGAAATGGATTTGATAATTTCTTACATAGAAAGCAGAGTATGGATAAAAGGCCTCTTATTCTCGTCGTAGACGACGAAGTAGAAATTTTGCGGGTTTTGACAAAATCCCTCGAGGATGAATATCGCGTAGAAACAGCCGGCCGCCCGAGCGAAGCGCTCAAAAAGCTGACGGATGATGTGGCTGTGGTAATCTCCGATCAACGTATGCCTGAGATGTTTGGCGCGGAACTCTTGCGACGCGTTCGACAAGAGCATCCGGATACCGTTCGTATCATCATGTCGGGGTATTCCGATATGAATGCGCTGATCGATTCCGTCAATCAGGGCGAAATTTTTCGGTACATCCAAAAGCCGTGGGATTTGCAAAAACTATTAAACGCGACCGCCGAAGCCGTTAAGAAATACGAAGAAAATCGTGGACAGGCGGTTATCGCCGGTGAAAACGTGGCGTTGCGAGACACGATCGAAAAAATGCAAGCCGAATTGACTCAAGCCAAGGCCGAGCTGAACAAGCTAAGTGGCGGATCATAATAATAATTCTTGTCGGCCCCCGATCCCACCTCAAAATTTTTCTCTGAGAAAATGAAAATTCCAAATCTCGTTTGTTGCGACGAAAATGGGCAGATCGGTGACATACCGGATATTGCGATGGCCGGTAAAAGCGGCCACGATATTGTCCCGATTGACAACGCCGAGCTCATTGAACTTCCGGCCGGATCGCAACTTTATTTGATGCCGGGACGCAAAGCGGTTGGCTACGATCGCAAGACCGGCGCGCCGGTGACATTGGACGAGGCCACCGCCGTTGCGGCGTTTGTGCCACCGTCGTACACACACTTCAAGATTGCAGCCTATGAGCCCACGCCGGGCATGCCACGGCTACCTCTGTTTTCGTACACCGCCGTCGGATTTATGCGCGGGAAATACTATGTTCCGGCCATCCGAATCGACGACGACGATAAACATCTGCCCACTTCATTTGACGATAGTGCTGTAAAGAAAAAAGTAACCGAATGGATCAAAAAGTTTCCCGATAATCGCCTCATCACGCATCTTGGAGAATCCTGCGCACTCAAATACGGGTGTCCCAACGCGAAGAATCTTTTTCTGGGCCGTTTCGAAGCCCCAGTGGCTGTAGCCTCCGCATGCAACGCCAATTGTATCGCTTGCATTTCCTTCCAGCCGCAAGAATCTGTCCCCTCGCCTCAGGAGCGTCTCACGTTTCTTCCAAGCGTTCACGAAATCGTCGAATACGGTGTTTTGCATTTGGAAAATGCGCCCGATGCAATCTTAAGTTTTGGACAGGGCTGCGAGGGCGAGCCACTTCTGAGGGGTGAACTCATTGAGGCGGCGATTCGCGAGATCCGTCGAAAAACAACGCGCGGTATGATTCATATCAATACCAACGGGAGCCGTCCGGATGTTTTGGAGAAACTATTTTCAGCAGGACTCGACAGTATCCGCGTGAGTATGAATAGCGCCCAAGAAAGCCTCTATACGCGCTACTATAAGCCAAACAATTATAAATTTGATCATCTTATCGAATCCCTCAAACTGGCGCGAGCTCAAAAGAAGTTTTCTTCGATCAATTATTTTACATTTCCGGGAATTACTGATAGCGAGGCGGAATTTCACGCGCTCAAACAATTACTGGAAACCACAAAGCTCAATCTTATTCAGTGGCGTAATTTTAATATAGATCCGGATTGGTATTTGAATGAGGTGTGTTACGATTACGATTCACCGGCGCTCGGAATGAAATTTATTTTGGCGGAATTAACACAAACATTTCCAAATCTTATGTCGGGCTATCTCAATAAGCCGGAAGCCGTTGTCAAAAAAATATTGGCGTAAGCGAGCAGATGATGTCCGCCCGGAGTTTGAGTTTCCAACATAAGTTGAGTGTAACCAAACTAGCTCATGGACGCCATTAGGCTTGCCGGGCTTAAGAATGGCACTTTATTCGGGTCACTGTTGCACGTAAGTTTCATCCGAAGCCGCAATCACCAAAAGCGCAGCAATCAGAAGAACACTGTATTCTATACCACCGTTATTCTTTCCGACTACGAACCAGCCGTTTGCGGCGTGAACCAGAATAATTCCCCAAACCAAATTCCAAATAAATATTAATGCGATAGGGCGTTTAAATTTTCCTAAAAGTAAGATTATTCCTCCGGCCATTTCAAATAGCGTGATGGCCCATGCGATGACCACGCCAAGAGGAAATCCTTTGGAATCAAGGAATTCGCCAAATCCACCGACCGTCCCTTCGTACGCCCGTGTCGACCCGTGAATAATAAATGCTATTGCGACCACGCCGCGCAGAATATGCGCCGCAACACTCGGC
>JANNSF010000030.1:0-6424 GCA_031402315.1 bacterium
ACAAGGTACTCGTTGGCCGTAATTTGGAAGGAATTTTTGTGTCCCCTTCCTCGCAAGAATTCAAACAATATTTCATGAATGTAGTTGCGGAATTGGTCCAGAACTATGACTTAGATGGGATCCACCTGGATTATATCCGGTATCCCGATTCGGCGTACGACTATTCCGAATCAGCCAGAGCCAAATACCTATTGTCGTTTCATGAAGATCCAATCGTGATGAAGAGTGATTCGTGGCGTGACAGTGTTTGGGCAACTTTTAGCAGGCAGGAAGTAAGCTCAATGGTAGGATCGATTCAGAAAGCCATGCATTCTGTCAAACCATCCATGCAGTTATCTGCTGCCGTTTGGGCCGATCAGGATGACGCGGAGAATAGGGTGTTACAGGATTGGCCAACGTGGATTAAAAAAGACTTGCTAAATTTTGTAGTTGTGATGAATTACGCGGCAGACAACAATCTATTTGAACGACGCCTAAAATCTTGCAAAGCGGCCGTCGGTGAAAATCGTATGGAGAAGATCGTGATGGGGATTTCCCTCTACAATCAAAAAGTAAGAAGTGCGGAAGATAAGATGCAAAAGCTTAAGGAGTACCGGCTGATGGGTGTATCGTATTTTTCCTACGAAACCATTCGAACGCAATCTGAATTTTTTAATTTGATAAGTCGTCTGAATTAGAATCGCACCACGATGCCTATTTTATTCGGGAATTCACGTAGGTGTTAGATGGTGTGCCGAGTTTGGGGAAATCGGTCGTATAGTGAAGCCCTCTGCTTTCATGGCGTTGTTTCGCACAGCGAATGATTAGTTTTGAAACCTTACTCAAATTGCGCAATTCAAGAAGCTCCTCGGTAACGCGGGTTCTCTTGTAAAAATTTTCAATTTCCTCTGAAATGAGATTAATTCGTCGTTCAGCCCTTGCCAGACGCTCATTAGATCGAACAATACCGACATAATTCCACATGATTTCCTGAATTTCCTGGCGATTGTGTGAAACCAAGATCCATTCATCCATAACAAATGTACCGGAATCGTCCCAATCCGGGAAAGTCATATTGACACGATGTTGAGACGCTTTAGAAATGTGTTCAACGACTTTATTTGCAAAAACAACGGCCTCCAAAAGAGAATTGCTCGCAAGGCGGTTTGCGCCATGCACGCCGGTCATCGCTACTTCGCCGCATGCGTAGAGTGCATTAATATCCGTTTTTCCTTGCAGGTCAGTGACTACGCCGCCGCACATATAATGCGCCGCCGGCACTACGGGAACGAGTTGCCTCGTCAAGTCTAAGCCGAACTCCAAACATCGTTTATGAATGTTGGGAAAATGGGATGTTACCTCATTAGCGTTCGTATGCCGAAGGTCGAGGTACACACAACTCTCGCCATTCTTTTTCATTTCGGCATCGATAGCCCGAGCAACAATATCACGCGGGGCCAATTCCTTTTGCGCAGAGTATTTTTCCATAAAGCGATCTCCGCGGGCATTCACAAGGTACGCTCCGAATCCACGAACGGCCTCGCTGATCAGAAATGATTTCGCTTCGGGGTGAAACAGTGACGTTGGATGAAACTGCATAAATTCCAGATTGGAAATACGTGCACCCGCCCGGTACGCCATTGCAATACCATCGCCGGTTGCGATCAAAGGGTTTGTGGTGTGCTTGTAAACCTGTCCGCAGCCACCTGTTGCGAGAATTGTAAAGCGCGCGCGAAAGGTTCTGACGGCATCTCCTTCGATATCCAGAACGTAGGCGCCGCAACAATGAGGCCCCGAATCCGAGGGCGGGGCTTTCATCTGATGCTCGGTCAGAACCTCAACGGCAATGTGATTTTCAAAAACAGAAATCGCCGGGCTGTCCCTTACGGCGGCAATCAAGGCGCGTTCTATTTCGCGCCCTGTAAGATCATGCGCATGCACGATGCGGTGCTTACTGTGGCCGCCTTCCTTGCCAAGATCGAGATTCTTTTCAGTGCGCGTGAAGTTCACTCCAATTCGAATCAATTCGGCAATGGCCGAAGGCCCTTGATGAACAATTAATTCAACCGCATCCCGATTGCAAAGTCCAGCACCGGCGTCAAGCGTATCTTGTATATGGAGGGCAAAACTGTCGTCAGGCGAAATTACGGACGCAATGCCGCCTTGGGCGTAGTTGGTATTGCTTTCGCTACTATTTTTTTTGGTAATGATATGAACCGAGCCGAACGATGCCAACTTCAAAGCGGCGGTATAGCCCGCGATACCGCCGCCGATAATCAGAAAATCACTTTCGTAGAGCCGGCTCATTTTGCCCGATGACGCACCGTCTTGGATTTTCCGGTTTTGTGAAAATTCAATGAGGCCTTTACAAATTCGCGAAAAATCGGATGGGCCTTAATGGCGCGCGACTTAAGTTCCGGATGGAATTGTACGCCCAAGTAGAAAGGATGATTCTTATGTTCAATGATCTCTACCAATTTGTGGTCGGGTGACATACCCGAAAAAACCATGCCCTTGGACTCAAACATTTCAATAAATCTATTATTAAACTCAAAACGGTGGCGATGGCGTTCACTAATGAGATCGGATTTGTACGCATGGAATGTTTTCGTTTTTGTTTTGACGACACAAGGATAAGCACCTAGCCGCATGGTCGCGCCCATTTCGGTAACATTTTTTTGCGATTCCATCAAATCAATGACCGGATACTTTGTTTTTTTATTAAACTCACTGCTATTGGCCTCGGTGAGACCGCAAACGTTTCTTGCAAATTCGATACTCATGCATTGCATACCAAGGCAAATTCCAAAAAAGGGGATTCTATTTTCACGGGCATAACGAATCGCGCGAATCATGCCTTCAATTCCACGTTCTCCAAAACCGCCCGGAACAAGAATCCCATCCATGCCTGCGAAAAGCGATCGCAAGTTCGTTTTTTCTTCAATGTGCACGGAATTGATCCAATGAATTTCAACCTTTGTATTGTTTTCTACGCCCGCATGGACGAACGATTCGATGATGCTTTTATAAGCATCGGGTAAGCCCGTATATTTTCCGCAGATGGCAATATTAATCGTTGTTGGAGAATTGTAAATCTTCTTGACCAGAGTATTCCAAGGTTTCAGATCAATTGTTTTGGCCGGAAGATGCAATTTTTGCAACGTGAATTGATCGAGTCCGTTTTGGTGCATGATCAATGGAACTTCATAAATTGACTTTACATCGGACGCTTCAATCACGGCGTTAGTCGGAACGCTGCAAAATAGACCGATTTTTGCTTGCATCTCGGTCGAAATATGTTTTTCGGAACGGCAAAAAAGAATATCGGGTTGAAGGCCAATTTCGCGAAGTTTTTGCACGCTGTGCTGGGTGGGCTTTGTTTTCAATTCATCCGCAGCTTTTATAAAAGGGACAAGGGTTACATGAATTCGCATCGTATCCTCGGGGCTGATACCAAGGCAAAATTGTCGAATCGCTTCGAGAAAAGGCAGGCTTTCGATATCGCCTACCGTGCCGCCAATCTCGGTAATAATAATATCGTAATTCTCGTCGGCGAGACTGCTGATCCGTGCCTTGATTTCATCGGTAATGTGGGGAATAACTTGAACCGTCGCTCCCAAATAGTCCCCGCGGCGTTCGCGGTCGATCACGTTCTTATAAACTTTACCGGTGGTATGGGAATTGCGGACGGTCATATTGACGTCTATGAAACGCTCGTAGTGACCCAAGTCGAGATCGGTCTCGGCGCCGTCGTCGGTCACAAATACTTCACCGTGCTGGTAGGGGCTCATGGTCCCGGGATCCACGTTGATATAAGGATCAAACTTTTGAATCGTGACTCGGTATCCATGTTCCCGGAGCAGCATTCCAAGGCTCGCGGCCGCTATGCCCTTTCCAAGGGACGAAATGACGCCGCCGGTAACGAAAATATACTTGGTATTTTTTTTAGATTTTGAATTCATACTCACCCGCAAAGATTAATAAAATTAATAAATTAGCACAAAAAAAAGACGCCGAAGCGTCTTAATACGGTCAACCGATAACCTTGGGGACCACAAAATACTGCCAGGTCTTTTCCGGGGCGTTTTGCAACACCTTGTCCACAGAAAGGCTTTCCAGTATTTCGTCTTTCCGAAATACATCCGGATACAAAATGGGGTGGTAGGTAATATCAACGTTTGAAGTATCAACGTTATTAAGTTGCTCTACGTAGGAAAGTATCTGATTGATTTGTGAAGTATAGGCCGACAAATCGTCAGGGGAAAATTCCAAGTTTGCTAGGTTCGCTATTTTCTTGACGTCGTCCAGTGTAACAGGCATAAGCATTCCATTTGTTCGGCGGAATATAGACGGCGATTGCCCGATAGTCAATTAAAAAAGATTATCCATTCATAGGCTTTACTTTTTATTGTGATTAGCCTATTTTGGAGTTGCAAGTTAGCAACGTAGTGGTTGTAATCGGGAGCCTAAAAATGAGTTCATGGTTGGTTCAAAAGTGTAAACCGTTTTCAGATTTTGTTGAGGACATAAAGAAAAAAGGATTATACAGTTATTTCACCGAGCTGGAGGTCACCGGAATAAATATTACGGTGAAAGGCAAGCCTCTTGTGAATTTCTCTTCCAACGACTATTTAGGACTAACCCATGATCCGCGTGTTCTCGAAGAAGCCAAAAAGGCCATCGATCGGTATGGCTCCGGATTGTGTGGATCACGCTACATTGTCGGTACGACGGTCGAGCATCGCAAATTGGAGGAAAAAATTGCGGAGTGGAAGCACAAAGAAGCCTGTATAGTTTTTAGTACGGGTTATCAAACCCTCTTGGGTACGGTGTCTTCCCTTCTTGTAAAGGCGGACGACACACTTGAAGAAGATATTGTCTTAGTTATAGACAAACTCAGTCACGCGTGCATTTTAGATGGATGTGCGTTGGCGGTTGGAACACCGCTCACACGCGGTTCCTCCAAAATGATTGCAGGCCAGATACGATATTTTCGCCACAATGATCCTAAAAGTCTGGAAGCCATTGTCGAGTCGACCACTAAGAAAAAGAAAAAGGTCATGATCATTGTCGAGGGCGTCTACAGTATGGACGGAGACATTTGCCGCCTTCCTGAATTTGTCCAAATTGCAGAAAAATACGATGCATGCATCGCGGTGGATGATGCGCACGGAACAGGAGTTCTGGGCAAAACCGGGCGAGGTACGAGCGAACATTTTGGTATGGACGACCATATAGATTTATTAATAGGGACCTTTAGCAAAGCGCTAGGCGGCGTCGGGGGATTTGTTTGCGGGCAAAATACAGTCATTTCGCACATTAAACACAAAGCCCGCAGTCTCATGTTTTCTGCGGCGTCACCGGTATCGAATATCGTTTCGGTGTCGAAAATAATCGATATTATTCGCTCGGAACCGGAGCATCTTGATAACATGCGCACCAATGAAAAATACTTTAAGAAGGCCCTTAAGGAACTGGGATTCAACTACGGCTCCAGCGAGACGCCCATTATTCCGATTATCATTGGGGATGGAGAAAAGACCATGCACCTTTCAAAGGCACTTTTTGAAAATGGTGTTTTGATGCTACCCATGGTTTTTCCGGCCGTTGCCCGTGGCGAAGAGCGGTTACGCTGTACCATTAGTGCAAAGCATACGCGTGCCGATCTTGATAAAGCGTTAGGTGTATTGGCTCAAGAAGGAAAAAAAATCGGCGTTATTTAATCCGGTGAGGATTCAATTGTTTCATCTTTAGCTAAATTGAATAGCGCACTTGGTTTCAAATTTTGGGGTATCATAATGAAGAAAGGATTTGTATGAAAAAGTTATTCGTCACACTCATTGCTGTGTTTTCTTTTATTGCCTGTACAGAAGATTCCGCCCTTGAAGAAACACAATTCGCGTCCAGCGCCGAAGCGGCAGATTTCTATTCCGAGCAGATTGGTGGAAGTGGTATATTTCTGAGTACGGCTTATGCCGGAGGCGTTTTGGAAGTCGCTCGAAATTTTGACGGAACATCTTTCTTTGTTGATGACATTGGATTCAAAACAAAATTAGCGAAAAGAGCTTTCGCTAAAAAGCGTCTATCTTCTTTGCGCTACAGTAGTTCTACCGGCTTCTGGTCGGTCGACACAACGTATAGCGAAAGTGGTGAAGGAACAATAGCGCGTGGGGCTGTCAAGGGGAAAATCCGTTTTACCCCTCGTACGACCGGCGGTCTGCCGAACAGTCAAACCGAAAAACTGGAATACAACGTCGATATCTCACTGACCTCCGATGCCCAAAGCGAAGGGTCGCTATCCATAAATTTTACAAACGATCTCGTTCTGACCAATCTCATGGAATTTCGAAACGTCAATGGTGAGGCTCGTATCAATGGAACATCCGGATTCAGATTCGAGATTAATTCCGCCGGAGAAGGCTTTTTCTATGACTTTACGGTTACG
>JANNSF010000031.1:0-1932 GCA_031402315.1 bacterium
TTTGTCGAATTGGCGGCGCTTTCAGATTGATCCGAGGGCGCCACTCCTGATCGTCGATCTACCAGAGCTTCGGTATCGCCCGCGCCAGTTGCCTATAATTCGGCCATGAATCCGGAAATGTCGCGGCCCCGTCGCACGCTCGTCGAGCGTCGC
Organism: bacterium; assembly: GCA_031402315.1. Lineage (GTDB taxonomy): Bacteria > CLD3 > CLD3 > SB21 > SB21 > JANNSF01. The sequence continues at coordinate 154 of JANNSF010000031.1, forward strand.
GCGATTGCTGAGAGCTTGATCGAGATCGTCGGCGCGGACAGCGTGCTGTGGGACGACTATGACCTCATGCTTCGCCTGATATTGGGGGAACAAACAAAGGCATGCGGCCTATGCAACTATTGCTTGCCGCGATGGGTGGTTGCAGTTCTATTGATATCATAAGTATTTTAAAGAAGCAGAAGCAGGAGTTGAAGGATATTAAAATCACTGTTACCGGGGAGAGGGAAAAGGATATTGTCCCGGCTTTATATACAGAAGTACACGCACATTTTAAGCTTTATGGAAATTTGGATCAAGATAAAGTACAGAAAGCTGTAAGTTTGTCGGTTGAAAAGTATTGTTCGGTTGCCAAGACGCTGGAGGCTACTGCTAAAGTGACGTATAGTTTTGAAATTATTAATACATGAGTGAAGAGAAAAAGAATCCTAAGGACAGCTATTCGGAAACCGATGCGATAAGAGCACAGCATGAGCGCACGGATTTTCGCGAGCACTCCATGCCGTTATACTTAACATCCAGTTTTGTATTTGAAGATGCCGAGCAGGCAAGGGCACTGTTTGCCGATGAGATTCCAGGAAATATTTATACACGGTTTTCAAATCCCAACAACACCGAGTTCATTCAAAAACTTTGCTTGTTAGAAGGAACAGAAGATGGTATTGCAACGGCATCGGGCATGGCCGCCATGTACATCAGCATGGCTTCGCTGTTAAAGTCAGGTGATCACATCCTGGCATCGCGTTCTGTATTTGGTTCAACCCATCAGATATTAAATATCATATTCCCAAAGGTGAATATCACTTACACCTACGCTGACATTTCCGACCCAAAATCATGGGAAGCTAAGATTCAGCCCAACACAAATATGATTTTTGTGGAGACTCCTACTAATCCAGCACTTGATCTCATTGACCTGGAGTGGTTAGGAAAGTTGGCACAAAGGCACAAATTGATTTTGAACGTGGACAATTGTTTTGCTACACCTTATTTGCAGAACCCAGCTAAATGGGGGGCACATTTGGTTACCCACTCAGCAACAAAATTTATAGATGGACAAGGCCGTGTAATAGGTGGTGCAGTTTTAGGAACAAAAGAATTTATAAAAGAAGTAAGATTTTTCGCCCGGCACACTGGCCCTTCGATGTCTCCTTTCAATGCGTGGATACTTTCAAAAAGTTTGGAAACATTGGCTGTGCGTATGGAACGCCATTGTCAGAATGCATTAGAGCTTGCAACGTATCTTGAGAATCATGCCGAAGTACTGAAAGTAAAATATCCGTTTCTTAAGTCGCATCCTCAGTATGAATTAGCCAAAAAGCAAATGAGGCATGGTGGAGGTGTGGTTACGTTTGAAATTAAAGGAGGTATTGACCGTGGCCGAAAGTTTCTTAACAGTCTGAAAATGATTTCTCATTCAGCAAATCTGGGAGACACACGTACTATTGCTACGCACCCGGCATCCACTACTCATTCTAAGTTAACCAATGAAGAAAGAGAAGTTGTTGGAATTACACCAGGTCTAATCAGAATTTCTGTTGGACTGGAAGATTTGAAAGATGTTATTGCTGATCTTGAGCAAGCGATAATGAATAGTCATTAACGATTGCATAAAGCGTCTCATCGATTTGGCTCGTCACTCATGGTGGAACAAAAAAAAGGCCACCTTTAGGAAGCCTTCCTTTTTCCATTTCAAAAAATCTATTAGTTTGTTCATCTGTACGGTACTATTAATAGTATTCTTCTTTGGATTAGTTAGTACCAATGTCTGTAGCTTTGGTA
>JANNSF010000032.1:0-9440 GCA_031402315.1 bacterium
ATTCTGAAAGATGGCGTCCGCTGTTCCCTGGTACCAATGGTTGGCGGTTCGGAACTGCGGCGGAATGCTGTAGATGAATTCGCCAAGTTCGCCATTCAGGAAACTCCATCCCTCCCGGATGTGAGTGTCGAGCGATTGGGACTTATATTGTGTGATAAGATAAATTTTGCGGAATCCCGAATTGATTACATTGGAAAGAGTGAAATCAATAATCCTATACTTTCCACCAAACGGTACCGCCGGTTTAGAACGATCTTTGGTGAGAGGGTAAAGTCGCTCACCTTGCCCGCCGGCGAGAATGATCGCTATAGTTTTTCGAAAAAGAGAAGATGAAATGGGTGTCATGAGATCTCCGTCGGTAAGTGTGATGACGAAAATCTATTCAAAGAAACTTCGGTCTGCAAATGAAATTTTGTAATAGTAAAGAGGGAGAACACATGCCGATCGATATGGGCAGATTCCTTGGAGGAGACTATTTCTTGCCGTTATGGCAATCGTAACATCGCATTTCTTGCCAAGCCTTGTCGACATTGACGGGATGGCGATAGGAAAGACCTTGCATGGCTACTTCCTGCTTATCATTTTCAAATTTTTGTGCAAGAAGTGTATGACACACGTTGCAATCTTGCGACAATATTTTACCGTCCTCGCTTTTATGTTTGCCGTCGTGGCAGCGAAAACAGCCGGCGGCATACATATGACCGATATTGTCTGGATACGCACGCCAGTCAGCCCGCATCTCCGGGAAATAATTCCGCGCGTAGATCTTTCGGGCTTCTTCAATGGCTTGTTCAATTTTTTGCGCCTGCAATTTCATGCCTTCCGGATAACTCTGCGCGTAGAAATCGCGAATGACTGTGCCAATGCTGTCGTAGGCTATTGATGAGGAGGAATAAGGGACTTCCAAGGCTTTAATGGTGATATTTTTAATGTAAGGGAGAACGGGGCTTATCAACCCAAGTTGCATAAATTGGTTCACTTGATTTGCTGGATGATTAAATTTATGGCTGGGTCGATTGTGACAATCGATGCAGTCCATTCTTCGTGTCTCTTGCGCCTTCATTTCGTCAGCGGTAAGACGGAACTCTGTACTTTGGTAGACGACTTCCTTACCGGTGCGTTTATCCCGTGATCGAACCCATGGGATTTCCTGACGGCGATAATCCGTGGCGATGTAGTCAACTTCGTTTGCAATATTCATGTGCCAATGGATGCCGTCGGTATTGCCGGACAACTCGTTTCCTCCTCCGATTTTCATCAAAAGGTTCAGCGTCCATTTTGTATTCTTTTCATCCGAAATGAAGTAAGTAAGGGAACGTTGCTTTTGGCTGAAGAAGTGTTTTGGCCAGTGACACTGCTCACAAGTTTGCTGGGCCGGACGCAGGTTTTCAATCGGTGTCGGGATCGGTTTGGAGTACTTATTAAAGAGAACGGAATATACCTGATAGGCGCCGGTAATTTTTGCTTTTACAAACCACTCGGCGCCCGATCCAATATGACATTCGGCGCAAGGAACTCTGGCGTGGGGGGAATTTGCATACGCGGTATATTCCGGATGCATGACGCTGTGGCAGACAACACCGCAAAATTGAACAGAATCGGAATACTCATAAACCTCGTAACTGCCGAAAATGGAGAGTCCTGCAAGAAGGATGGTTCCAAAAAAGAATTTGGTCACGGCACGTCGATGGCGTGGTTCGTTCAAATCAATTTTGGGCAAATGCCCTTCGGAGGGCGTTCCTCTCGCTATACGCTTTTTCTCACGCCATGCACCCCATGCGATCAGTATAAGTCCAAGAATGAGAAACAAAGGTACGAGCATAAAGGTAAAGATGCCCATGTAAGGGTTGGTGTGTTCGGCGAGCGTTTCAACAAGAAATAGAAAAAGGAAAACAGCAAAACTCACAACTGTCAACGCCGAGCCAAACATGCTCATCATATTGTACATCGACTGGGGGAATAGCTTTTTCATGAGGAATGATTTTCTCTTATTTCGTACAGAAATTTAGTCACAAATAATGCCGCGCCGCTTGTCAGTTGTAGGAAAACAGCATGGCATAAATAATCCAAATTACAATACTGAATCCAATCGTTAGCGCGGTCCATCCAAAAATACGAATGGCTCTGATCACAATGGGTTGATACGGCTCCACAAGATATTTTTCAAGTTCACCGCTGGCCACGAGTGCCTCGTACTCCGCGGGTTTGTCACGTTTAAATTCTTCTACCGGCATGCGCCCGGTAAAGACAACAATGTCCATCGGAAATTTTTCCGGCCTCAAGTGAGTATTGAAAAAGTGGACTGTGAATATAAATCCCACGGCCAGTAATGCCTCGTCGGAATGAATAATCGTTGCAATATTAATCGCCCAGCCGGGGAGCAAGATCGTGAAAAATTCCGGAAACCACAGCATGAGTCCTGTCGAACCGATCACGGCGATGCCCCAGAAAACGGCAAAGTAATCAAATTTTTCCCAATAGGTCCAGCGTCCATAGTGTGGCCGAGGCCCTTTGCCAACAAACCATTTTATAGAACCAATAAAATCCTGCAAGTCTTTTTTATTAAACATCAGGGAACCGGAACTAAATATCATCGCCTTCCAAGATTTGAATTCGGCACGTTTGCGTTTAATCAGATCGATAAAATGTGTCACAAAAATTCCGAACATGAAGACGCCGGCCACACGATGAATGTAGCCTGCCGATTGAAAGCCTCCGAAAAAATTGGACAGGAATTTCGCCCAAGCGGTATTGGAAAATTTTAACGTCAGTCCGGTGAGCGCAAGGCTAATGAAGCTGATAATCATGACGACATGAAGTATTCTATTGAGCCTTGTGAATCGCTGGAATTGCTTTTCGTCGGGATTTATGGCGTATTCCTTATGGATATTTCGCATTTGCATGGCGCGTGGAAGCCATAAGAGCGTATGCATGCCGCTGAAGAAGAAAGTTGTCAAAAGTAGTCCCGTCATTCCCCAGAAAGCCCAAAATAGCCCGGGATACTTTTCCGGATCATGGTGCGTCGCATGCGTCAGATATCCGGCAAAACGACGATTGGCTTCGGGATGACACTTCTGACAAGTCGCCACAACATTCTCGCGACTGAGATGAGATTTCGGATCGGCAACCTTCAAAATATCATGAGCACCATGACAATCATAACATTTGGCCGTTTTCGTGTAACCCAGTTGGGAAACCTTTCCGTGGTAAGTTTCAAAATAGCTCTCGGTTATCTTTTCATGGCATTTGCCGCACGTATTCGTGACTTCAAGTTTAAATCCCTTTTCGTCCGCGCGTCGAATGGTGTGAGAGGTATGGCAATCGTTGCATACCGGCAGTGGGTCGTTTGACTTGGATACCGAACGTGAGTGTATGCTTGCTTGGAATGTCTCTTGAACGCCGTTATGACATTTTCCGCACGTTCCGGGGATATTTTCATGATGGACGGTCGATAATGAATCCGTTTTTGGCAATTCACGATGTGCGGAATGACAATCGGTACACTTTGCGGTCACGAGAAGGCCACTTTTCAATAACCCCTTGCCATGAATACTCTCCGTATAGTTCTCGATAATGTCATGCTGGATTCCCTTGTATCGAACGGCCGCTTGATTTCCCTCGCGGTGGCACTGCGCACACAAATTAGGAATATTCGTGGCGAAAATGGGGGACTTTGGATTCTGCTTTCCCATGATTTCATGAGTGCCGTGGCATTCGGCGCAGAATGGCGCGTTTGGATCCATTTTTGCAAAAAGTTTTCCGTGTGTGCTTTTCTTATATTCTTCGCCAACTTCAGCATGACAGGATGCGCAATCGACTTTTTGTACCAAGGTTTCACATGGGCGCGCCTTTCCGGTCGGTGTGACGTCGGTATGACATTGACTGCATGCTATCTTGGTGTGTTTGGACTCAACCATTCGATGTTCTTCGACGAACATAGAACGGCCGTCTTTGGATTTCAAATCCTTTTTGTCGTGACAAATGAAACAATCGGAATTGGCCATTCCTTGTTCATAAAAAGCCTTACGTACTTTATGGGGCTGATGGCAATCGACGCATGCCGGCAGAACATGGGCCTCCTTTTCCCACAAGTCGCCTTTAATAATTTTCTGATGAACGGCTTCGATAGCCTGATGACACTTGGTACAAGTGCGTGCAATATTTCCTCGGGCGATCGAGGAACGCGAATCGGTGTGCGGCAGTATGCGATGTGAAGTGTGGCATGATGAACAATTGGCGCTAACCGCCAAACCCTTTTTTAACAAGCCTTCTCCATGAATACTCTCGGAATAATTTTCTAAGATATTGGATTGCGGAATATCGTATTTAATTTGTACCGGTGAACCCTCATGGTGGCAACGACCACAGAGTTCCGGTATTTTTATGGCGGTTACCGGTGAATTCTGATTGAATCGCGAAATAATGTCATGCGGGGCACCGTGGCACGTAAGACAACCCGGCGCCAAAGGGTCGCCGGCTTTCGCGGCTTGTCCGTGTAGGCCTTCATCGTAAAATTTCTGAGCGCTGGCATGGCAGGTTGCGCATTGCGCCTTCGAGACGAATTCATCATGTGGCATTTCTTTGCCGGCAAGCTGCGTATGACAACCGATGCATTTGACATCCTTGTGGGCTGTGGACGCAAATTGTTTCTTATTCACGTGCAGGGAAACCTCCCTGCCCGCACGCTTTACCGTGAGCGTCACATCGTCATGACATTCAAAACATTCTGTATTTTCCTGTGCGGTCAAGGGGCCCGCCGTCATGAGGAAAACTAAAGAGATCAGGCCGAAAGCCCTGGCTGTCACTATTCCCATTTTGTTCTTCGTAAAGACCATACTCAGGGTTTTTTAGAGGTATCGGTTTCTTCATTACTCGTCTTTGCCGCACGGATTTTTTCTAGCTCCAGAGCATGCTCTTCGGCCATTTCTTTCTCAGAAACTTTTCCGGTCAGCCATGCGAGACTCATCGGATAGATGTCCGGATTAAATATTACGAAATAGAAGTGCCATACAATGATGGCCAGTGTGGCAAGAATCGCTTCATAAAAATGTATCGTGCGGGAAATATCCCAGCCTAATTTCGTCAGAAATCCCATCGAACTATTTTCAAACCACAAGATTAGGCCGGTAACCGCCATAAGGATAGTTCCCCAAGCGAGAGCCCAATATTCGAATTTCTCAATATAGCCGAAGCGTGCAAATTGCGGCTTTACCTTTTGTAAGCCTAAGTTGTATCCAATCATGCGAACCGCATCACGGAGATCATTGACCTTTGGTAATAGATCTTTTACAAGCTGACGACCGCGTGCGGTGAAGGAGATGTACGCGACGTGATAAAGGCTAACGCAAACCATAGCGACGCCGGCGATCCGATGCATCCAGCTGCGGTATTCGAACATGTTGTCGCTGATATCGCGGACAGCCTTAACCCACCACGATTCGGGATATCGAAGCATAAATCCCGTGAAAACTAGCACGATAAAACTAATCGCCATGATCGCGTGTTGCAATCGCTCACCAAGCGACATACGTTCGAACACCTCCGAACCGAACGCATGCTCTTCGACTTCGCCACGGCGAATTTGAGCCGTTCGTCTAAGTTTCTTAAAAAAGTCCATTGCGTTATGAATAAACATAGCACCGACCAAAATCACAATGAGCCAAAAATAGAGGTTGGCAATCAGATCAAGAATGGGTTCGCTTGTATTTCCAGGCAGCAGATGTACAGCGCCGGTCGCAAAGCGGCTGTTGGCACCGGGATGACACTTACCACAAGTCTTTACCAGATTGGCTTTAGTCACCGTCGAAGTTGAGTCTTTATCGGATTTTATGCCATGCGCTCCGTGACAGCTTGCGCAATTGGCAACTTCAAGGGATCCGGCTCTGAGCGCAAGTCCATGGTAACTGTCGGAAAAGGACTGAAAGCGATCATTTGATAAGCCGTATTTTTGAGTTAATTTTACCGAACCATGACACTGTCCGCAAAGTTGCTTCGATACATTTTGCGCCGCAACCGGTGATGCCGGGTCATTGTGCTTCAATATATTATGTTCGCCGTGGCAGTCGGTACAAGCCGGTGCATCTTTATTACCTTTCAGTACTCCGGCCGCGTGCACACTCTCTGAATACTCCTTTGCAATAAGTTCATGGCACTTTGCGCAAACGTCTTTGATATTCATCTTGTTAACGAGCGACGATGCGACAACACTCTTATTCATTTCGTGGCTGCCATGGCAATCCACACAATTGGCCGCCTTAGAATTACCCTGCATGAGGGCTGAACCATGGATACTCTTATCGTAGCTGGCTATGAATTTCATTCCAAGTAATGTCTTACCGGCAACGGCTTCTTTATTCAAATGGCAGGACTCACACACTTTGACCTGTGCAATTTTGAGTTGCACGGTATCTTGCCCGGGAAGAACCCGATTGATGGGGCTGCTGTGGCAGGTGAGACAATTGGGGGCATCGAGAGAGCCAGATTTCAACGAATTTCCGTGTGCGGATGCGATGAACTTATCTGTTTGATCTGCATGGCAACTGCCGCAAGCTATGATCAAATTGGCTCTATTAAATTTGGAACCATCGTTCTTTGTGGACTGCACTTCATGCGTACCGTGACAACCTTTACAATTGGTGTCTTTGGTGTAACCTAAACCCTTTGACGATATTACGCTCCGGTGAAAGGCATGTTTGGTCAGGTCTTTATTGTGACACGAAACGCAATTGACAGGCGTAATCTTTTCTTTGTGGGGCATATCTTCCGGATTAAATCCGACATGGCAGCCGACGCATACTAGCTTTTGATGGGCGGATCGCGAAAGAGTGGGGTCGTCGACAAAAAGTGAAACTTCCTTTTTGCCTTTCGTCATCGTTAGGGAATGGTCGTTATGGCATTCTAGGCAGGCCTGTTTGCTTTGTGCCAACAGCGGTGCGGCCAGAGAAGTAAGGAATATAAGATAGATAATAAAATTTCGTTGAGTAGGGATCATAAGTGAATTCCTAACCGTCCGTTTTTGGTATCGTATAAAAAAAGCGTTTTAAAAAGAGGCCCTCTCATTAAAACGCTTCGCGACTTAATAGCACGTTACAGGCTATCCACCCGTTGCCGCATCCTTGGGACGGGGATGGGTGATTTTTTTCGTCATTTCTTCAAAATTAAATCCGGTGAAGGAAGGAGACTCTTCGTTGTGACACTTCTTGCAGGTCGCTTCATCGGGCTTGATCAGACCGACCGTTGCACCATCAATTTTTTTTGAGGTAATATCCGTCATAACTTCCTTGGTCCAATAGTCGCCGCCAGCTCCGTGGCACGATTCGCAGCTCACGCCATCGGCCTTATTGAATTTTTCGCCGAGGAGTTTTGCATCCACACCAAAGGCATCTTGATGACACTTCAGACACTTCGCATCTTGCTGTGGATTGGTGACCCCAAGCTTTGCTCCAACTTCTTTGGCTTTATCGGTGCCCAATGTTTCAAAAGCCTTGGCATGTTTAGATTCTTTCCAGGACTTGTATTGTGCGCCTTTTTTAGCCGCCATGTGGCAAGGTTTACATTTATCGGCTCCGACGAAAGCAAATTGTTTATCCTGGGGTTGATCTTCCGTGGACTGCGTAGTGTGAAAAGTAGCTGTGAATGAAATTGAGAAAACAGCGACCACCACAATAATAAGAGTTGTTTTCAAGACGACCCTCCTTTTGGTTACGTTATTTGTGCTAAATGCGATCATCAATTTTGCCGACAAGAATCTTTAACAACCCAGCGAATCAAAAGTGAAATATTAGCCTGATCCGCGGGCGTATTCCAAGCGAAGTGAGTCATGTTCTTTACTTTGGTGATGAGCAAACTCGTCGAGTCGCCCGGAATTGCATTGGGTGGTGCTGAAACTCCATTGCCCAGAACGCCGGCATACGTATCGAGTTTGTAACTGCCCGCCGCTCCGGCACCTGAATGGCAGCCTACACAACCGGCGTCGAAACGAGGCTTGATGTTGTCTTCGTAGGTAACAAAGTCCGGCAGTGGCTCGGTCAGAGATAACGTGATATTTCGCCGATCACTGCAACCTGCCAGAATGAATGCCCCGACCGTGAGTAATAGCAAACGTAGTTTCATAGGATTTATCCCTTGCGAAAAGTTTCTCATTTGGCTTTTCCATTGGCGTTGTGGCAACGCAGACACGTCGGATCTTTGTCGGAGACATCATGGCATGAGATACAATTCTCCATATCCTTCTTAGCGAGTTGCGCATGCATACCGCCTCCGGTTCCTTTTGGCGTCTGGAAGCCACCGACATCGTGCCACGCCGGCCGTTTCACTTTGGCGCTTTCGTTGTGGCAACGCGCACAAAAGGACTCTGTTTCGTGACACGTCTTGCAATCGGAGGTCTTTGACTTGGCATCAAAACGGTGAACAAAAAGGAAGTCGGCGGTGTGAACCCGGTTGAGAATGGTACCCGAAGTTCCTCCCAATGCGCCACTATTCGGCGTACTGATATCTTTTTTTGAAAATTTTTCCAACCGAGCGCCCGAATGGCAATCCTGACAAGACTCTTCGCTGTGACACATCTTGCAATTGGCATCTCCCTTGACAGCAATCGTTTGTTTATGAACACGGAGAAAATCCGTCTTATGATCGGCAGGCCTTATAAAGCGAAGGTCGGTGTGACAAGTCCGGCAATCGTTACCGGCTTTCACACCATTATGGCATGTCATACAATTTTCCATGGAGGGCAATAGTCTCGCGTGGTTTGCGGCGGCCGTTTCGGCACCAGCATGACACGTTTCGCACTTCATTTGCTGATCCCCCACGTGCTGCTTGTGCGAAAAAATGAGTTCACGCTTTGGATTCTCAAATGCAGAGTACGGTTCGGCCGCTTCCGCATGGCAATACTGGCAATCTGTAGCTTTCTTGTCATGGCATACATAACAAGCATCCATTTTGCCAAGATTATTATCGGACGAAGAGGTACTTTTTTCAATGCCGGTATGACAATTCGCACACTCGGCTCCCACTTCGGTCTTATGGTAGGCGTGACTGAATTTGATCAGCGCCGAACGGTTTTCTTCTTTGTACGTGTCATGGTATTTGTGCCCGGTCAGTTTTTGAAGTTGCGTCGTCGAGAAAAAAGACGCGACCAGGTCATAGCCTGAAAAGGCGGAGATTCCAAACAGTACGAAAATCAGGAGAATCCAAGGAGTTCGTTTCATGATACTCTCGTTTTACAAGTGTGAATAAAACCAATAATTAGCACGAATAAACATTCTAAAATCACTTTTATAGCCCGCAAACACCGGCGAACTCTTGAGGTCTTGAGATAAATACTGCAGGTCAACGTCCACATTAAAGGAACGATTGAAAAGATAGTGGACGCTGCCCGTCGTTATGAAGGAATAATTTGATTTGGCGAGCACTTGTTTGGATACATAGTTTGATACGCGTCC
>JANNSF010000033.1:0-14979 GCA_031402315.1 bacterium
ACCAACACAACCCACTCACTGATTGCTGTGGCACCGCTGCGAACAGTGAAAAACCGTTTTTCAAATTGCCATCCAAATTGCGTGACTAACGGCTGCAATTTTACATCTCTTTTGTCATCAACGTAATTGACAAACTTCTTCGACAGATATCCGACGCCAAATCTCGGCCCGGATAAGTTGTTGGCTTTCCTGTAAATGGTCGTTCTGGTGGAATCCTGAGCCTGTGCCGTTTGAATAATCAGGCACAACAGAAGAACGTTAATACATTTCTTCATTTTACATACCTCCCTTTTTTGTTTAATGAATAATAGAGATCTCAAACTTTGAGTCTTAGTTTTTTTACGTCTTATTGGCCACTTCCGGCTCTGTTTTTTCGGGTTCAACCCGCCGACAATCGTATTCGATTCCCTTATATACAAACGTGTCAAGCTGGTAGTCTTTCAGTTCTTTTCGAGCGTATTCTTGCGCCATACCCGAAACAATAAAGTATTCAACAATATCCGGATCGATATGGCCGTCTTTGACCATAAAACCCAATATTTTAATACACTCCGATATCTTTTTACCTGATTTATAAGGCCGATCGGCCGCGGTTAGCGCTTCAAAAATATCCGCAACCGCCATTATACGCTGTTGTGTATTGAGTTGTTCGGCGGTAAGACCATACGGGTAACCCTTACCGTTGAGGGCCTCATGATGGGCTCCGGCCCATTCCGTAACGTGGCTGAGTTTTTTTGGCCACGGGAGTTCTTGCAGCATTTTTATCGTAAGAACGACGTGATCCTGAATCTTTTTCCGCTCTATTTCTGTCAACGTCCCACGACGAATCGAAAGATTCTCAACTTCATTGTCCGTCAAGAGTGCCGTTTCTTGGCCTTCCAGCATTATTTTCTGCAACCCAATATTCTTAAGTCTCTCAAGTTTGGCATCTTCCATGAATTCACCACCGACATTACAGATCTTGATGAATTCAATATCGTCGTTGATCTTCGTAAGCCTCGCTTTGTAAGTCTCTCCGAGTTCCGCCAGCTTCTTCTTTTTATCTTTACTTTTGACGGTGGAAGACTCTTTGAGAAACTTCATCTCCTCATCGCGTTTCAGAATTTCAAACTTGGCCAGCACGGTATGAATTCGATCGTAAATGGTTTCAAGTTTTGTTGACTTATCCACGACGTATTCCGGCGTCGTGATTTTACCGATATCATGCATCCAGCCCGCAATCCGAAGTTCATTGTGCTGATCTTCATTCATCGTAAAATCTTTATACAGGCCGTCTTTCAAGTCACTCATGCCGCGTGCAATCTGAGAAGTAAGCTGAGCGACGCGACGAATATGGCCTCCCGTGTAAGGTGATTTCTCGTCAATCGCTTTCGCGATAACCTGAATGAAAGAGTCTAAAAGTTCATTGAGATCAACGATCAGGGAAGTATTGGTAATTGCCACCGCAGCTTGGCTGGCAAGCGATTCAATCAATTCCTGATAATCACTCGAGAAAGGAACTGTTTCGCCGCTTGAATCTTTTGCGTTGAGCAGCTGCAAGACGCCGATGATTTCATTTTCATGATTCCGCATCGCGATGACCATCATGGATTTGGATCGGTAGCCGGTATTCTTATCGAACGCTTTTGTGCCTTGGAAATCAAAACCTTCAATTTCATAAACGTCCGGTATATTAACCGTCTTTCCCGTTAACGCTACATAGGCCGAAACTTGTTGTTCATTGCGTGTACCATCATCCTTGATCAGTTTGACCGGTGGGAAGGGAATTTTTTTTCCGCTCGTACCGCCCATCGCAAAATTAAGGGAATTAGTCCGTAAAATTTTGAAAGCGATACCTTTTTCATCCGGCGTTTGGATATAAAGTGTTCCGCCGTCGGCGCGCGTAAAATTCATGGCCTCCACGACAATCATCTCCAGAAGGGCGTCCAAATTACGTTCCGACGATAGCGCGACGCCAATCCGTGTCAGCTTCTTCTTAAAATTTTCTTCACGCTCCGTAAATTGTTTGACAGTATCAAGAATGGTATTTTGCTTCTCCGCATCCAGCGTCCCGATCTGCGCAATGATGGTATTCAGCAGACGTTGAACTTCCGCATTCTCGGAGTGTTTTGTAAATTCTTGAATTTCTTGAGCGCTCATGGGTTCGGCCTGGTCAAACGTTGTCAAAAATTAAAGTTTCGAGCGTAATTGCACGATGCCTGCTGCAATCGCCGATTTTATGAAATCACCTGCAAGGAATGGTGTAAAACCAAGACCCATGACGGTTAAAAAGTCTTTTCCCGTCATTAATTGCAATTGGAGTGTTCCCAAAAACAAAACCGGCAAACTGCCGATAAAAATCATCCCAAGATTATAAAAATAATTATGATAGCGATTCACTAAAACTCCTGTCAAAAACGCTGAAACTGGAAACGCCAATAGATACCCTCCGGTCGGGCCAAGTAAATAAGAAATTCCCGATGCACCCCCGGCAAACACGGGCAGACTGCAAATTCCGTAGGAAAGGTACGCCAATTGGCTTAATCCGCCTTTTCGAGCGCCTAACATGGCACCCGATAATGAAACCATAAGTGTTTGGAGTGTTATCGGTACCGGCGTAAAAAAGAGGGGGATCTCAATCCATGCCGAAGCCGCGGTCAAAAGTGAAAAGAGTATGATCAGTGCGAAAGATTTTAATTGCGCGGAGTCGAGCGCGATACTTCTTGAACCTTGTTCTTGCATGTCTTTGTCCGTTTTTGATGAAAGTTATTATCTTCAACAACGGTAAATTTAACGGAATCACTACGCAAAAAGCAAGTTTTAAAAACTTTTGAAATAGTAGCCTCTAGACACGTGGTGAGTAATACCGACGCAATTACCGGGTCAAAAATTCTTCTTTAGCTCGTCAAATCTTCTTCGAATTTCACTCCTGTCCATTTCAGCGTATTTTCGGGGCAAAAGTTCTTTCGACGTACACTCAATCACGGCGGCGAGATTTTGCAATTCCACACTCTCCGGATCGTTGGACGGAATAAAATCCTGGAATGTTTTCTGTAAGAGTTCGCGAGAAATCGTAGCGCTGTCCGAGAGCGCCTGGCGCAATTTGACACGTGTGATAAGGGCTTCCATATCCGCCCCGGACATTGTATGTGTAATATCAAACACGTCCTTGAGAAAGACACCTGCTTCGACGGGTGCATTCAGTTTTTTAATCATGGTCTGAAAAAGCAATTCTTTTTCTTCCGGCGAATCGGGATAAAAAACGCCGATATGTTCCTCTGCGCGGCCTTGCCGCTTCATGTCAATGGGTAATAAATCCGGACGACAGGTAATCAAAAACCAAATCACTTTTCCGCGGTATCGCGTGTCACCCATGAAACTCGCCAATTGCGCGAAAATCCGACTTGATGTACCGCTATCCCCCTGGGCATCGCGATCACCAAGAAACGCGTCCGCTTCGTCAATGATAACACCGATCGGCCACATCGCTCGTAAAAGATTGAGAATTTTTTCCAGGTTGGATTCACTGACGCCCTGCCATTGCTCTCTGAAATTCAAAAACTTTACGCATGGGATCCCGATCTCACCGACAAAAGAAAGAACGATAAATGTTTTTCCCGTACCAACCGGACCGGTGAAAAGATAACCCATAGGAACCGAATCGTGTTTCCCTTTTTTCATGGCGGTTGCGAGTTCACGTAGTTTTATTTTGATCGGCTCATACCCCGCGACGGCATTGAGATCGTGGTGCGGCTCGATTATCTCCAAAAGTCCAAAACATTCTTCTTCGATTATTTCTTTTTTCATTTCGACCAGATACGCAAAATCAATAACGCGATTATTTTCACGAGCATAGGCGAGTAGAATTCGCAGTTGCCTATAATTGAGTCCGGCCATGGTATGGGCGATTTGTTCCGGCGTCATTTTTCCATATTCGGCAAATTTTCGAGTCACATTTTCTTTTGCTTCTAGTGCAATGAAATGCTGTATATAGGCTAAACGGCTTTTTTCGTCGGGATAAACGATCTCAATTTTGTCCGTTGACGTATTGCGCACCATGCGATTATTGAGATCGCCGAGGGTATCGGTGATGAGACAGATCGAAATATTGTTTTTGATATAATTCGGATCGGCGGCCCATTTTTTGAGCATGACGATATTTTTGCGGTCCTCTAGTGACATCGCCGCGGTCATGGTGGACGGTATAATCGTTTCCGCATGATCAATAATCACCGCCACGGAGCGTTTTTTCTCCATGCTAAGGCGAATGTATATCTCGATCGCTTTGAGGGCGTAGCTCGGAAGCTTCATCAGATCCTGCTGCGTGATCTGCATGGTCTTAAAAAACTCTGCCTGCATCAGAGGATCCAGGAAATACACGCCTTTGGAGATATCGTACAGCAATACCGTTTGGCGATCTTTGAATGTTTTTTTGGCTAGAAAATGGTCGAGCGAAATGTAGTCGAGATTTTCTTTATCATCCCACAGCGGAATAAAATCACGCACGTTATTAAAGAAAATAAATTGCGAAGTTGTTTTCGATTGAATTTTTTTCTGGAGACTTTCCGCCCAAATTGGAAGATTTTGCATATTGATAATCCCTGATAATTAATTTGTCTTTACGTACCTATTGACCTTGAAACATCTTCGAAACAAAAGGCTTCACGCCCGCAAAAAAGAACTCAACGGCGACAACCATTATGATGAGACCCATGAGACGCGTAAGAATTTTGTTTCCGGTCTCGCCCAAAATATTGACAAATCGTCCGGCACCCATAAGTCCGATCAGTGTAATCAAACAAATCAGCGCTATGACGCCAATCAGCACGGCTTTCATTTCTAAAGTCTTGGCGTCTTCCATCAAAACGATCGCGGTCGTAATGGCTCCGGGACCACAGATCATAGGGATTCCGAGAGGCGTAATGGAAATATCTTCGACGTAGGTCTTGACCGATTCCTCATCAATTTCCACACGGCTAAGACGTGCCTGCAGCATTTCGTATCCCATCATAAAAAATATGACGCCACCGACAACCCGAAAACTGTCTACGGATATTCCGAAGAACTTAAATAACAATTGACCTGATAGTGCAAATGCCAGCATGCTCAAAAACGCAACGAGTACTGCCTTTTTGGCCGTACTATTGCGATGCGCGGCATCAAGGTCTGCGGTCATGGTCAAAAAAACCGGCATCACACCGAGCGGATTGATAACCGAAAAAAAAGATGTGAAACATAAAAGACCAAATGTGATTAATTCACTCATACCCGGAACCCTTTATCGATTAATTCCAATTTCCTGAAATGCTAACGTGATAGTATTTTTTGTTCCTAAAAAACTCATCACCTTTAGCGTAGGCGAGCTTTAGTGCAATATCATTTCTTAATTTAGTAATGCGATTTAATGGTAAATTAATCTCACATCCCCAGCGGTCACCCAATGATTCCTTATGCATGTTGCCTGACTTAACTGGTGATTTTGCATAATTTTTTGTTCCTGTATACATCGACAATATTTCGATCCAGGTCAGTTGAAATCCAACATACGCCCTGTTTCTGATGTGCGGAACCGATGTGAAGGATGGGCTAATCATAACTGAAAAGTCTTCGTATTTCTTCAGATCAGATTTTTGAAAAAACCGATAGGTTAATCCCGTATTGATTCTTCGGTTTGTTTCAAAAGAAGGTTCATTGAGTAAATCCTCATAGTTTTTAAATGTTGGTTTGCCCAAACCCACGTTCGTTATACTCAGACCCAAAAGGATCTGGTTTTTGTATGTTTCATAGTTGATGGACTGCAAGGGAATATCCGCCAAAACTCCCATATCAACATAGTTTGCATGAATGGAAAGAAAATCCCAGTCTCTCACAACCCGCATAAATGTTACTCCTGCCGAGACAAAGGGCAGAATCTTATACGCGTAGGTAATCCAATAGACCTTTCGAACGGATAAGAGTAGCCAATTCCACCACCCGGTGATTCTTCTGTAGTTTTGACTATTTTGCCTTCACTGAGATGATTAACAGAAAACCCAACCGCACCGTACTGTCCAAAGTTGAAGCCGCAAGACCAGTACGACAGAGCCCAATCACTTGAATTGAGAATGTGCCTGTCAAGACTCAAACCGGATTTCGACGCAAATGCAATACTGGCCGGATTTGAATAGGAATTCCATTCATCTTTTACCGCCACCAAGCTTCCTAATACATATTGCCTTGCGGTTGGACTAAATCCTAAAAAAGCAAAACCATCTCTAGAACTGAATGTTTGACCATTAATTGAACCGAAAGACATTCCGACGAGCACCGATAGAAATAATTTCATTATATTTCCCCCTTGCGTGATTGTGTGGGATTAATTGCTAATTCGAGACGCTCAATTCCTTAACTAATTTTTTTGCACCGATATCGCGATTCTTTTTTGTAGATTTTTCACTACCGCCTGATGACAATTCTTTTTCCTCCATCGCCTTTAGAATCTTATCCGGGGTAAAGGGCGTGGAATCCATACGCACGCCGATTGCGTTGTAGATCGCGTTGGCAATCGCCGGAATCGCCGCATGGAGTGGACCTTCACCGGCCTCCTTCGCGCCGAAAGGGCCTTCCGGATCAATGGATTCTACTATGATTGATTCAATCTCCGGGGTATCGAGAATAGTTGGAATTTTGTATTCCAGAATAGACGGATTGCGATGCGCGCCGTTTTTATAAAAAATATGTTCTTCGAATAGCGCCTCACCAACACCCATGTAAACGCTGCCTTCGATCTGACCCTCGACAATCACCGGATTGAGCGCACGTCCACAATCGTGCGCCGACCAAATTTTGTCTACAGTCACGACGCCCGTTTCGATATCCAATGTGATTTCGGCAATATGCGTTGAAAAGGTGTAGGACGGCGATGGCCCTGCACCGGCACCTTTATAGGAGCCACCTATTTTGGGCGGTTTATAACTGCCGATTGCGCCAATCGTCCCATATTTCGACTCTGCCATATTCGCCGCTTCTACGAAATTCATAAATTTATTCGGATCGGATTTCGAAAACACAAGCCGCTTACCGCAATCCAGATCGCTCGTTGGCACCCCGAGCTTTTGCGACGCCATTTCAAACACCATTTCTTTGATCCGCTCAGCGGCCTGAATACAGGCATTCCCTGCCATAAATGTCACGCGACTGGAGTAACTTCCGAGATCCACGGGCGTCAAGTGCGTATCAGTTTGACATATATGCACATCGGAAACTTCTACACCCAGAACTTCGGCGGCAACGTAGGCGAGCATGGAGTCGGACCCTTGACCAATATCCGAAGCGCCACAAAAAACCGCCACTCCGCCGCCGCGATCAATTTTGATCTGCACGCCGGAATGAGGCATCTCATTCCATATAATGGACTTGCCGGCGCCGCTAATATAAGTGCTCGCCGCCACACCAATGCCCTTGCGCATAATTTTGCCATTAGGACTTTTGAATTCCTTGAATTTGAAATTCCAATTTGATTTGTCACGCGTACGTTCGAGACACTCTTTGATCCCGCAACTCGTGATGCGAAACGAATTGATCGTCATTGTATTCGGCTCGACGGTATTTCGCAGCCGGAGTTCAATCGGATCAACACCTAATTTTTCTGCCACCTTATCCATTTGACATTCCATGGCAAATCTGGGTTGAACCGCGCCGTGACCGCGTTTAGGACCGCCAGCAGGTTTATTGGTATAAATGCGGTAGGCGTCAAATTTGTAACGCGGAACTTTATAGGGTAAGGTCAAAAATACGCCGGAATAATAGGTCGTAACGAGTCCGTAACTTCCAAACGAACCTCCATCCAAGAATGTTTGCATATGAATAGCAGTAATCGAACCGTCTTTGCGATGTCCTGTTTTCAAAATCATTTTCATCGGCTGGCGTCCGCGATGCGCGTAAAAAACTTCCTCGCGTGTGTAGAGAATTTTCACCGGACGACCGGTTTTTTTGGAAAGCAGCGCTGAACAAAATTCAAGCGCAAACGGCTCCGACTTACCTCCATAGCCCGCTCCAATATGCGGCTTGATCACACGAATATGGCTGCGCGGAATTTTGAGCACATTAGACAACGCAACATGCAAGTAGTGCGGCGTTTGTGTCGACGACCAGATCGTCATCCGCCCATCCGCGCCCCATTGCGCCAGCGCGCAGTGCGGCTCGAGTGGGACGTGCGTATTTCCCTCAAAAAAATATTCATTCTCCATGACAAACTCGGCTTCTTTGAAGCCCACTTCCACATCACCGAATTCCTGGTGAACTTCTTTCATCACGTTTGCCGTTTTTGTGAACGCGTGAATTTTAGGCAAGTCCTCCCGAAACCCATCTTCAATGGTGAGGCACGGCTTCAAAATTTCATATTCGACTTCAATAAGATTGCACGCTTTTTCCGCGGTCGCTTCGTCAATCGCCGCAACGGCTGCGACGCTATCCCCTATGTAGCGAACCTTATCAATGGCCAGCGCCGTCTCGTCCTGCGATGCGGGAAGCACACCGTATAGTTCAGGCAATTCCGCTCCGACCATGACTGCTTTTACACCGGCAAGCGCTTCCGCTTTGGATGTGTCGATTTTTTTTATGATGGCGTGTGGATGCGGGCTACGAAGAATTTTTCCAATAAGCATATTGGGTAACATCAGATCGTCGGTGTATAGTGCACTGCCATTAGCTTTTTCAAAGCCTTCTATTTTTGGCATCGGCTTGCCGATGATAGAAAATTTTTCTTTTTTAGGTTTGATCATAACTCATCATTTTCATTAGAAAGTTTATATAGAATCCGACTCTTTGAATCGGAATATTCAGAATTACTCTAGCGATTTCGATTTCTGCATGATTTCGGAGGCTTCCTTCATGGCGCTTATGATCTTTGTATAGCCGGTGCATCGACAGATATTCCCCGATAAAGCTTGTTTGATCTCGTCTTCGGTAGGTTTGGGATTGTGATCAAGAAGCCATTTGCCGACAATCATAAATCCCGGCGTGCAATAGCCGCATTGGGAAGCGCCATGATTATTCCAGGCAACCTGTAATGGATGGGGCCTGGCAGTTTTAGCAATACCTTCGACGGTGAGAATTTTTTTTCCGACACATTCCATCGCCAGAGTAATACAGGACGTAACAGGAACTCCATCGATCATCACGGTACAGGCGCCGCAATCGCCCATATCACAACCTTGTTTGCTCCCCGTCAATTTACAATCGTACCGAAGTGCCTCCAGCAGGGTGCGGTTACCTTCGACAGCAATGTCGTAGCGGTCGTCATTCACATCTAAACCGATCAATGCTTTCACAAGTTCCTTCTCCGAATTAGGGTCCTATTTATCATTCCAATCCATCACGAATCGTTTTTAGGTTAGCTAATCTTGATAAGAGTTTCAATAAAAAGTCAACTCCGGCTAAAAAAAACCGGCTCGAATTGAAGTCCGAACCGGTATATTATCTTTGATAAATTAGCAGGAATATTATTCATTGCCCTCAGCATTTTCGTCAATAACTTCAGCGGGCTTTTTGTCCTTGGGCTCAAGTACGCCGATCAATCCACCAATGATTTCCTTGTAGGTTCGCCGCATTTCTTTGAGCGGCGTAAAATTTTGGCTGCGTTTTTGAATTTCTTGTTCTGAATATAAAATGTCTTTTACTTCATTTGTTTGTGTGCGGTTTTGTTCCGCATACAAATCAGCATCGCTCTTGCTAGAATAGACCTTAATACGTGGGTTTAGAGGAACACTGAGACCTAAGTAGAAGTGCCAGAAGGGATGATCCGCACCACCTGAAAAATTAATATCTTCGACCTTCAAAACAGGATTTGTATAGGTGGCTGTCTTCGAGTTCTTGAAGATTCGGAAATCCATTCCGACGTGAACGCCAAGATAATCCTTGACCTGATATTTCGCGCCCAGTGCCAAATAGGCGTAGTTTTGACGACTGTAGGCGGCAAGAGGCGGCTTGGTCAAATAGGCAACACCGTAGACGTCACCGGACAGAAACAAATAACGTCCGCTTATGAGCATGGGATATGTGCCGCCCGTTGAAAAATGCAGGCTTGTTGAATTTTTTGTTGCGACGGCAAGGCCTGCAATTGCAGCTCCGTTAAAAGAATTGCGAACCGTCGTTTCGTCCGTCACACCTATATAGGCGCCGCCATCCCCGTGATTGAAGTATTGAATATTTCCATGCAAAGAAAGCGCGGTCTCTTCCCATCCTGGTCGCGCAAAATAGGACATCATAAAGCCCGCGCCAAGTTCCGTCTTATCCGCCGAGTAGAGTTGGAAAGGAATGCTCGCTTGACCGGCTCCCGCCCAACGGGTTGTAAGCATGAAGCCTCCTCGGATCTTGCCCTGACTAAAATTCAGCGGCAAAATACGAAGATTTAGATAAATATCTCTGGGGGTTGCAGAACTGCTCGTGCCGGAATTTCCCGGCGTCGTTGTTTGGGCAAGATTGGTATTGAGGATCAAATCCATGTTTTCAACAAGGCCGATTTGCGCACCAATCTGCATTCCGAAGTCTTTTACATCGACGCTTTTTGAAGATGTCGAATAGCGGGTTGCGCTGCCTGAAAAAATCTTTGTATTTTCGTAGAAATAGAACTGGGACCACGTCAGCGGTTTCGCCGAGTAGGAAAACATGGAACCGTAACGATCGGTCATAGCCGACGAATTGCCGATTTGTGCAAATGCATTACCCGTAAAGCCGACTGCTATAAACACCCAAACTCTCCACTTCATAAAAACACCTTGTTTACGATTTACCGAAAGTAGATTATATGGGAGAATTTACTTGAATTGCTTTTGAATAGCAAACAAAAACACATTTCGAAACCGATTACATTCGGTACGAAATACCAATACTATAACTTCGCCTGGGCATAGGATAACGCTCTATTTCTTGATACGATTCATCGGTCAGATTATTGACTGCGAAAAATACTTCCGACGGATGGGCGGAGAACTTCAAAACACAGACGAGTTTGGCGTTAATGATGAAATAGCTTTTGGGCTCGTCCCCCGGATAAATGGACACTTCCCTGATTTTTCCGGAAAATCTTCCGTCTACATGAATCTTGTAGCGATCCAATTGATAATCTCCGGAGGCGTTTCCGGAATGACGAACTCGATACGCCAGTGTATTATTGGAACGGTTTTTTGATTTGTCCTGCGCATCAAGATAGGTGTAGCCCACTCCGACAGATAGATTTCGTAGGGGTCTCAATTCTGCATTTACTTCTGCTCCTTTCATCAAAACCCGATCTAAATTAAATATGGCAATTTTGGAGTTGCGAGCCTCGTACGCAATTAGATCACGGTAATCATTCCAGAATACCGAGCCATCCGCCGTAAGGAGATCTGAATGGTATCGGCTGCCAAATTCCAACGAAAGACGCAAGCGTTCAGGTTTCAAATTCGGATTCTGCTCAAAATAGAGATTGCCTCCCTGCTCATACTTGGCGTACTGTTCTGCAATAGACGGATTGCGAAACGCCTGCGCCATAAGAAATCGCAAGGACAACTCTTGATTTATTTTCAAGACGGTTGAGATCTTCGGGCTCCACCGACCGCTTCGAAAGCCATTCATGATTTTATAGTAATCGTATCGAAAACCCGACGTAACCGTCCATTGGTCTTTCCATGTCCATTCATCCTGAACATAGGTTGCAATATTGTAAGCATTGTGGCGTCCATATAGGTAGCTATCGGGAAGCGCCACCGTATGGTCATACTGAATCTCGGTTCCTCCGATGACGTAGTGGTCGCCGAGCGAAAAATCAAGCTGGTTCAGAAAACCACTTCGCTGCGCCCGAATAGTTTCTTCCGGAACACGTTGCTTTAAATCACCGTTAACAATGTTGATATTGCCGGCAATCCGATTCGGGTGAGCATTAAAGACATATTTTGTGTTTTGCTGATAGTGATAAAGCCTCGATGAATATTTTGATTTGGTGTCCGGAATGGACGAATAGTAGACATCCCCGCTCCACTCCCATTTCGTCTGTGTATCATCGTATCGCCATGGGGCGACTGCCAGGGGCTTGAGAAATGATAACCATGTTGCCGGTCCATCGTTC
This sequence comes from bacterium, assembly GCA_031402315.1. Lineage (GTDB taxonomy): Bacteria > CLD3 > CLD3 > SB21 > SB21 > JANNSF01. The sequence continues at coordinate 12,065 of JANNSF010000033.1, forward strand.
TTAATGTGATTCACATTTCCCGAAAAAGTAAGAGAGCGCTTGTCCGAAAACGCATACGCGCTTTTCAGATATAGGTTGGCCATCCGGTATTGTGATTGATCTTTGTAACCATTGCTGTTCTGTAATCCGGCATTGGCCAAGACGGAAAGTTTGCCGAACCGCTGTGAATGCGTAATTTCAGTTTCGTAAAAATCATGGTAGCCGCGAAAATCAGTGTACGTGGGAGCCCGATCAAAAAAACCGTAGCGACTTCGAAATGCCGTCTGCGTTTGGTCATCCGGTTTTTTCGTAATGACATTAATAACTCCACCCATAGCGCTGGAACCGTAGAGTGATGAGAAGGCGCCCTTTACAATTTCAACACGTTCGATACTGCCATTGGGCACCAAGGTCCATAAAGCACCACCGGATTCCGGACTCAGAGCCGGTCGGCCATCGATCAGCAGCAAAACTCGATTCCCTACGCCACCGCCGGCAACGTCTGAAGATCCTCGAATTGAAACCGCTTGAACGGCCGCACCGGACGAGCGCGTTAACTGCACACCGGATACTCCGTCCAGAGCCTGATCAAATGTAGCTAAAGCTCGACGTTCAATATTGTCGCGACCAACCACGGAAACACTGACCGGTGCCTGGCCGGAAGTCTGCTCACGACGAGTGGCCGAAACGACAATGGCTTCTCCCATGATCGCATCTTCCTTGAGCTCCAATTCTACGAATGTGGTTTTCGAGTCTTCAACGACGATTTCATGGACAATCGCTTTCTTATATCCAATCAACTGCGCCTGTAGAGGATATCGGCCGGGAGGTATATTTTTTATTTCAAATTGTCCATCTAATTTTGATATAGCAAAATACTTCGTATTCAGAATGTTCACGGCGACATAGGGCAACGGGCTCTTCGAATCATCCTGTGTTCGACCATGAATAATGCCCTGACCAAAAGTGGCAGGTGCGATCAGAAAAAAAATCACCCCACTCCGGCAGAGTGAGGTGATAGATCTATTCTCTTTCGACGACATTATTGGAACCAACTATTTACAAAGCCAAAATTTGCTTTAAAATTGAGTTGGAGGTTGTCTCCGGCTTTCACCGTAATTGGTGTCGGTGCTGGATAATTGAAACCAGGAAAAAAGGGAGGAACCGCTGGGATAAAAATACCGTGGCTGACACTGTCCGGCATATTCCAGTAAACGCCAAGCGTCGCGGTTTTCTTGTCGGCGGCAACGTTACGATTGGTCCTGAAACCAACGGCGAGCGCGGAATAAGTGCCCGGTTCAACTTCAATCTCATACTCATACGTGGAGTCGTTGGCAACCCGAGTGAATACGACGGGGTTATTAGCGTTGAAGGGCGCGCCGTATGGAAATCTTCCAGGCGCCCCGCTGCGCCAGACGGAATCTGCAAAAATCGTTACTTCTACGACGCCGCTGTCCACATCGGCTTTGGTGAGCGAGCCGCTTGCCTTCCAAACGGACACATTCTTAAACGTAACCGTTCCGTGCACCTTCGCTGAATCAGGTTTACTATCCTTGTCGCACGATGCCATTCCAAGAATTACTGCGATTAAGAGGAGTTTCTTCATTTTTTCTTTTCTCCGATAAGGGTTTAACAATTTCTATGATACAACTTACCCTTAGGGCAAAGATTTGTCAATGCGTAGCGTTGGCTTTTACAATTAAATTACATATAAATTTATTGGATGAGAGGATGAATAGAAGTGGTGTTAGCGATTTTGCCCGAAGAAATTGCTATTACTATACTACGAAAGTGAACTAAGAAAAAAAACGCCGTCACACGTTAGCATGACGGCGCTGGAAAAATCAGAGGATAGCTTCTAATATTTGATTTTTATGGTTTTCTCTTTGCCGCCCGAATCTTTGAATCTGATTTCAATCTTATCTTCAAGCGTACCTTGGTCCGGAATTGCATTTTCTTTTGTAGGCTCAACTGTAACCCCTTCTGTCGTCGATTGGGCGGTGTTGCCGGCAGTGACATCTGCCTTCTTGCCGGATTTGCTGCTGAGTACCTCAATGATTCCCTCCAGACCGATGACGGTAGTTCCACCTGTATTTTCAATGACCCAGAATTCTGTGCCTTTCACGGAAGCGACCGATGTCGGTGTAGCCACCTGGAACGAACCTTTTTGTTTTGATACTTTCACAAAAAGCTCGCCCACGTCCATCACAATGTTTTTCGAAATGGATTTACCTTCGACTTGACCCTTGATTTCAAGGTTTGAGTTCGGTTTTAGCTTCACGATACTTTTGTCATCCAAAAACATAACGGCTGCATACCCATCGGCTTTCGTTTGAACACGGTCGCCGGAAAAAAGTTTACTGCCTTTAGCAAGATCAGTCCATTTTGCACCTTGTTTTGCCTGTGCAGCACCGGTCGATTTTACTATAATTGCAATGGCACGGGCATCGTTGGCCTCAGCCCAATATACGGTAGAAACAGTAATCGTCAAAACGATCGCCGCCACCATTGAGAGTCTTAACATCATAGAATTCATATATTTTTCTCCAAATTATTTGACGGTGATTTACGGTTTGATTTCAACTTTTACTTTTTCAGGTAAATTCTGAAGTTTTTCGCGTAATCCATCAATGTTCGATGGGCTACCGTCGATGGTAATACTCTCTGCTTCGTATCCCTTTAATTGGTCTTCCATATTGACTTTCAGAGCGTCGCTAAGAAGGTTGATTAGTTCTTTTGTATTGATGCCGGAAGAGTTTGTACTTCCTCCACTGACGACAAAAGTATTAATTCCGCTTTGTATAAGGGATTGAGTACCGGTGGTAGGGTCGCGGACGACCATCACAACGCGACAGGCATATTCGCCGGATTTGAGCCCCGGACTCCACTCCAAATTATTTTCTTCTGCCGGTGACGGTCCGCCGGCCGTCGTTTGA
>JANNSF010000034.1:0-7157 GCA_031402315.1 bacterium
GCTATATAATCAGGGCTCATCAGGCGACCTACGCTATTCTCCGGATACCCAAGTAGAGTTTGCGCGATGGCCCGCTCTTGGGGAGACAACAAAGCGACCATCTGTTTGACCATCGGTCCCGGTAGCTCTTCGAGAAGCGCGGTGCGGTCATCCGGCGACATTTCATTTAAAATTCTCGAAACTTCTTCCTGACCAAAGGCTCGCAGAAGCGCCATCTGGGTATCCAATTCCAGATACTCAAACGTATCGGCCGATAAATCTTTCGGCAGAAGCCGCATCACAATGGCCTGCTCATCTTCCGGCAAGTCGCTAATGAGTTCCGCGAGCTCCGTCGGATGCCAATCGCCAAAAGCTTCGCGAAGCGTCGCAAATTCGCGGTTCTCTATGAGTTCTTTGATTTCCGGCTCGAGGCTTTTGCCGATCATAGTGTGGATAGTTTGGGCGCGTCGCCCATTCAAAAATGTCTAATTAAAATAGATAACTTAGCATTTAATAGAAAGATTTTTCTCGGGTTCAAAAGATTTTTATACGATAATCTGGAATTATTTGGAATTAATTTAATATACTTGAGTCGGCACAGAAACTTGTCTGCATAATGTCCGTAAAGAATCGTGTTTATGGCCCGTAAAAACAAAAAGTTAATCGCAACGGACGCTTCCAGGGAAAACCGTACCATCAATGAACAATCAGATTCGTAAATGAAAACGGAAGTCCTAAAAAAAGGAATTCACTCTGCCCGATGGGCCTTGATCGGGGCGGTTGTTCTTTTTCTGCTTAGCTTGGGGATCAATTCTTTTTCGTTTCTGGCGCGAGTTCGCTTTTCCACCGGAAATTTTCTCAATGAAGTTTTGGTAATAGGCTTCATAGGTTTATCGATCTATGCCGTTCTTCGATTTACCGGCTGGGATTCGATGAGTATCACAAAGCGCCTGCGCATTGCTCTCCTGATGGTCGTGGCCATTTACGTGGTTGGTATTGGCATCACCACGGCCGCCAAGCCGGAGTTTATCGCACCCCGCTTTGGGAGTAGCTACGTGGTTCGCCCCAATTCGATTTCCGGCGTTCTCGTTTCTAATATGATCGCCGTTGTCGCTCTCACGGCGCTGGTGATTTGCCTTCGAATTTTGCAATCGCTTATTTTTTACCGTCGAAAAAAAAATACCGCACGTCATTTTAGTCTGCTGCTGATCGTCGGCAGCCTGACCGCGATCTCTGCCGCATTCAGCGGTAAGCCTTTGAAGTACGACGGTTCTGCGAATCATACGGTCACGTTTATACTACTAATCCTGACGACGGCCATGATGAGTATTAATTTATTTCGCGTCGGATGGATCACCGCGCTCAATCGGAGACAAAAGTTTTTCACCTTTCTCGGAGGGTTGATATTTTCCATTGTGAGCGCCGGTTTGCTTGGCGCCGAGGTTGGCGGAGGACTTACCTATTCCGACATCACCTACTCGTACAGTGTCACCGCGGGCGCCTTCCTTTTCATGACCACGATGTTCATTTTTCTCTACAGTCTCAGTACGACGGTGAATGCACTTTTACATTTGCCGACGGCGGCGATTTATGACAAAAAAGTTCGTGAGATCAATTCTATTATGACGCTGAGCAGCGCCATCAATTCGCTTTTTGATTTTAATAAGATCGTGACGACGGTTACGGAATTGACCTCCGAGGCTATAAGCGCACCCGCCTGCTGGCTTGAATTGGCCAATCAAAAAAATCCGGCGTTTCGTGCGCATTTTGATTTCACCTCGTTGAAAATGCAAACCGGTTTTCACATTCACTTTTTGGATTTGTCGTCGCGCAAATTTATTGCGAAGGAATCGAATATTCCCACGAATGATCTGGATCACCGCAATTACATTTTTGAACCAACCGAATGGATAATCGCTCACAAGCAGCCGCTCTTGCTCAATCAGGTGAAGCGCGATAAAATGACGAAAGATCTCTTGCGCACGCCGATCGAATCGCTGGTCGGTGTTCCTCTTATCTCAAGTCAGGAATTGACCGGTATCATTTGGGCGGTCAAGTCCACGCCGTTTGGATTTGATCAGGACGACGTGGCCATTATTTCCGCGCTTGCGAATCAAACGGCCGTTGCGATAGAAAACGCCCGTCTCGTCAAAGAATCTTTGGAAAAGGAACGGCTTCAGGAAGAATTACGCATCGCCCACGACGTCCAGATGAAACTCATTCCGCAAACCATCCCGGATATTAAGAGCGAAATTACCCGGCTTCGCCTCGATATCGGCGCCACGACGATTCCGGCCAATGAGGTGGGCGGCGATTATTTTGATTTCGTCAAGCTTTCGGAATGGCGAGTTGGGATCGTCGTCGCCGACGTCTCGGGAAAAGGCACATCCGCGGCATTTTATATGGCAGAAATCAAAGGCATTATACAGGCGCTGGCCGGTATCTACCCCAGCCCGGAAGACCTTTTGACCGCGGTGAATGATGTGCTGTACGGTACGATCGACCGGAAAACATTTATCACTCTTCTCTACGCCGATATTGATATTTCTAAAAATGAGTTGCGTTTTGCGAGGGCCGGACATTGCCCGATGCTACGGATTCATGGCGGCGAAAAAACTTTTATAGCATCCGGGGGCATTGGACTTGGGCTTGATAAGGGTCCTATTTTCAAAAAGTCCATTGAGGAAAAAATCATGCCGATCGAAGCGGGCGATGTATTTGTCATGCACTCCGACGGACTCGTCGAAGCCCGTAATGAACATGGTGAAGAATTTGGCGAAGCGCGTCTTTGCCAGGCCCTCGACCATATCACCGGCATGAGCGCGGAAGAAATAAAGACCCGGATCATATCGGCCGTTCGAAAATTTGTGGGCCCGGCCAAGGCCCATGACGACTTGACGTGCGTCGTTTTTAAGACGGACGATATCCATAAGACGCACGCGCTTTCGGCGCCGACCGGCATCGAACCGATTCCGCTGGGCGAGAATTTGAACTTGAAATAAATGTTATTTTGAATTACTCTTTTTGACCAACGGAATAATTCAAATTTCATTTTTAAAATAGGAACACGTTATGAATGCGAATGGTTTTGAAGTTCAGCGTCACGATGATCAGGAACTGACAACCCTGTCTCTAAAGGGGTATCTTGATGCCCATACGTATCCGCAATTCGAAACCGAGTTGCAAAAGCTCATGGAAGAGAAACGATTTAAGATCATCGTGCAGTTTGCGGACTTAAGTTATATCTCGTCCGCCGGGCTGGGCGTTTTTATGGGTTTTATTGAGACGGTGCGTAGTAACGCCGGCGACATCAAGCTGTGCGCGATGACGACCAAGGTATTCAAGGTATTTGACCTGCTGGGTTTTCCGGCGATTTATGAGATCGTGGCCACGGCCGAGGAGGCCAAAAATAATTTCTCGAAGAATAAGTAATGAAAAATAGAAAAGAATGGAATGAACAATCTGTTTAATCTCGCGGTACAAAGTCGAACCGACAATCTCGGCATTATACGCGAGTTCGTGACCGATATTGCGAAAAAGTCCGGGTTCAATGAGGATGCGATCGGAGACATCGAGATCGCGGTGGACGAAGCCTGTGCGAACGTGATCAAACATGCGTACCGCAACGACGATTCGAAAACGATAGAGATCACCGTCGAGACGAACGGTCGAAAGTTGACGATTCTTATTCGCGATAGCGGACCGGGGTTCAATCCCGCTACCCTGGAAACTCCACAAGAGCGTCTGCAGAAGCATGCCCGCGGCGGCCTTGGAATTGCTTTGATAAAACGCGTGATGGATGAAGTGACGTTTGATATGAATCCCGGCATCAAAAACCAAGTTCGTATGGTAAAATATATTTCTTAGATGGCCGTCTCGCTCCCCGATCTTCTCGATCTCCAAAAAATTATTACTTCCCTTTTTCTTCTCTATCCTGAAATCCACTACCGTCTGAAATACTTTCCCTTCAGCCGTTACTACCGGGATCATCCTGAGATTATCACCGACGCGCCGTTTCGGGTTGAACCGGGAAAGCCGATCCCGATACTTCTCCTGCTGAAAGACGCGGATCAATTTCCGGTTTTTATGGAGTCGCTTCGTATCGTACTGTCGTCGCCCACGACTGAAACCATACAAGATTTTAGTCTGGATGAAGAGATCACCGCAAAATGGTGGAGTCGGATCTTCTATGTCGAGCCGCCGCATCGTGGAGCATGGAGCGTCAAAACGCAGATTCACTACCGCCGAGGCTCAGCGCATCATTCGGCGGAGATCGATAACTTTGTGAATTCCACCAAAAAGCCCATGACCGTTCTTTGTTCGTCGGAGTCACTCCCTCATCAAGACGGCTGGATCTATGGCGACCTTCATTTCCACAGCAACTACACGAGCGATCAGATCGAATTTGGTGCCCCACTGGAAGCCACGCTGGAAATGTCAAAAGCGATCGGGCTCAAATTTTTTGCCGTCACCGACCATTCGTATGATCTTGACGACGAGGAGCATAACTATCTTAAAAATGATCCGTCCTTGCCCAAATGGAGTAGACAACACACGGAAATTCATCAACTCAACGCGCGCCACGAAAATAATTTTGCCATTCTTGCCGGTGAAGAGGTGTCCTGCGCAAATGAATCCGGAAGAATCGTTCACTACCTCCTATTGGGTCAGAAAAAATTCGTTTTTGGATCGGCGGACGGCGCAGAAAGGTGGTTGCACTACGATTCCGAGAATACGATCCGGGAGGTTAGCGATCGTTCGGAAACTCTTGCCATCGCCGCGCACCCCAAGGATCAGGTGCCACTTATTTATAAAATCTGTTTTAACCGCGGCGCCTGGTCGGATGAGGATTGCCGGATCGCAAGCGGGCTTCAAATACTGAATGGCGTCGATAATGTGTCTTTTTATGAAGGGCTCGCCACGTGGAAAAAACTTCTTTTGGAGGGAAAGCGTATCTTTATCTACGCGGGCAATGATGCGCATGGCAATTTTAACCGGTATCGTCAGATCAGCCGGCCTATGCTCACTATTCTCGATGTGGAAAACTACCAACAATTTGGATGGGCCCGCACGGCCGTGAATCTGGGAAGCCGCGCGATCACTCAGGAGAATATATTATCCGCGCTAAAAATGGGCAACTGCGTCATTACGACCGGTCCGTGGGGGAATATCACCATCACGAATGAAAATTCCGGACTTTTTCAGATAGGAGAAACCACGCGAGGTAAAAAACTCTCCCTCACTCTGGAATCACGCTCATCGGAAGAGTTTGGTAGAATCACTTCTATCCAACTTTTTCAGGGAAAGATAGCGGATAAGGAGAATCTCATCCTGGAAACCGGGCCCCATGAATATGACGCGGAGATAAAGGCAGACATAATCGCAAGCAGTCCCTCCTACATTCGTGCAGAAATTCGCTCCGAACGCGGCTTTTGCTACACGAATCCGATATGGATCACACCAACTCCCCCTTGAAAGCCCTCTGCATCAGCGACTGAAACAAATTCTCCAACTCTTTTTCAGAATCTCTCTGCTTCGCGCGCATAGCTTCGACTTTTTCGACAAGCGCGGCGAACTTTTGCTGTAAGGAAAGAGGGGGAAGATTGACTTTGAATTTTCGGATTTGCTCAAAATTAAACGCCTGGCGCGTTGCACCTGAGTTTCGTGACATAATTGCTATTTGATATCTTGGCATGGAAAGGTAAAAAGACAGAAATTCTGGATTTATTTTAGCTTTCTCCGGCCTTATTATGCACACGTGTTGATTGACATTTGCGGAATCATCTACGCCTTTGTAATAAGACACCCTGCCAATTGAGGCACCCGTAATGTTGAACAAGACATCTCCCTTTTTAACCCAAGTCCGTGTCATCTTATTATGAACTTCTTTTGATATGAAAGCGATATCAGAGAAATCAACTCCATTCATAAGTACATTTTGACTACGAATGAACAATATCCCTTGATTAACATAAGTCGATTGGCCTCCTAAGGGTGTCGAACCACTTGTGACATGCGAAGTTACATCGTCAATTGTAACGATTTCCCACCCCTTTGGGTTCATAACCGGATCGCCGAACATGTCGAGGAAGGCGGATTGGAGAAATTGCTCGGTCAGGGCATTGGCCTGGAGGCGCTTTTCGCGCGCGGCGTCGGCTTTCTCAAGTATCGCGGCGATTTTCTTTTGGATGGGAAGCGGCGGGAGAGGGATTTGGATATTACTTAATGTTTCACGTCCAATAGCTTGAAATGTGGAACCAGTTCCTTTTGATTCAATTAGCTCCTCAATGCTTCTTAAGTAATAAAGGACATACTTATTATTTGAAATACCATCTATTGATCTAATCGCCGCAATTCCTCTTCCAATACAGGCATCAGAATTGCATAAATTTGTTGGGCCAACTGGCGCTCTCACAGAGATTAGAATATCGTTTAATTGAGCTACTTTCTGAGGCCTATTACACCATTTTCTTGGAACAGGATATAGCGAGCCAAAGTCTGTTTTCCCCTGATAAAACGGCAAACCTTCGCCATCATCATTATAAGTATCTGAAGGTGGGGATTGACCCATTATGATTTGGCAAACATCCTCTAGCGTTCTCATATCGGTCACCTGATCATCCCCCGAATCTTTTCAATGTCCTTCGCGATTTCTGTTTGATTCTTTTCAAATTCCAATTTCAATGGGTTATTGGCGATATATTTGCGGATACGATCCAAGGCGCCGTCATCCCGGATGATATGTTCGTAATAATTCCGTTGCCAAACGGGCGCGCCAGGGGTTTGGCGAATTTGGTTCACGCGTTTGGACACGGCCGATTTGAATGAACCGACGATAACGCCGACCGATCCCACAACCGGGCGGTTCGGCATTTTTCCCATGACGTTGTTCCCCGTAGGGGCAACGCATGCGTTGCCCCAACCAAAACCCACAACACCAAGATTTACATTATGCGCGTTGCCCCAACCAAAAAACGTTTGATCAGCGTTGGATTGATGAATAAACCATAAAAAAGAAACAGTCCATAAGTAATCATACCTGTATAAGACAGAAAAAACAAACGCGATTCCCAATTCGCATCTGATAGGTTTTCCATGTACGGACGAATGACTTTTGCCCCATTAATGGCAAAAAGAAGTGGAAAAGTGCCGACAAAAAACAGAGTATCCAGCACCAC
>JANNSF010000035.1:0-1788 GCA_031402315.1 bacterium
CAATTTCTTTGTTTGTCAAGGTGGACTCTGCCGAAGGTCGCTTTCCAACAGTAGTTAAATAAAAAGGGGTAGCTAGTTTATCATAGCAGCTCCAGGCATCAAATATGGCAATCCAAGTGAGACCCAGAATGCGGGAAGTGACAGTTGGGCGCGGTTTAAAATTCTCAGTGTCATTAGCTGTACATTCCAATGAAATTTTTCCCCATTGATAAGCCCTATTGTTTCTACCGACCCGTTCGGACTCATCGCTAGTCATATTGTTGCAAGATTGAAAGCAAAGTAGAAAGAGAAAAAAAGCAAAACTAGATTTCATGAATTGAGTCTAATGTTCGGTTATTAACTAGGTAAAAATAAGGCGACAAGATAAGTGAAGATTGCACCAAACAAATGTAGGCCGGAGAACTTAATCTCCGGCCTACATTCACTTAAATGTTATTTCAAAATTAATTACATGCAGGACCACCAGGATAGCCACAGTTCTGAGGATAACCCCCTACTGTTCTGTCGATCTGAGCCTGAGGAATTGGTCTCCGTAGGTGAAAATTCTGAACGTTACCTGCACCGAGCGGATTATATGCTTTCACATACTCTACCAACTTTCCAGTTCTTGCTAAATCAAACCATCTTAATTGTTCAGCGTCTAGTTCAAGTGCACGCTCAAGAAGGATGCGATCAATAGTAACATCTGTCGCAAGTATTTGCATTGCAGCAGCTTTGCCAGGCTTAGCTGCACGTGTTCTTACTACATTTATATCAGCGGCAGCGCCAGCAGTATTTCCTTGTTTAAACCGTGCTTCAGCACGAAGTAATAAGGCATCAGCTAGTCTCATAACGAACCAATCTCTTGATCCTCTCTCCCATTGAATGGTTGATCTTAGTGGATCGAAGAACTTACTAATGGTTGGGAATAGTCTTTCGTTGTAGAAGAAAGGATCCTTAGGATAATAATTGGCATCTGCAGTTGGCAGCGTACTAGCTGCGTACGAGGCCTGCGTTTTTGTAATCACAGTGTATCGCACTTTAAGCTTTGCATCACCACCCCACTTCGTTTCATTATCAACTCCATTTTTATCAAGCCCAGGACCTGGAATGAAAAGGGCTGTATCCCCCAGGGCAAACCTGGCCTTACCGATATCAGCCGATGTAACAAGTGCGCCACCTAATTTCTTAGCACCTTTGTCCACATGTATTTGCTTCCATTTTGGGATACCATTACCTGAGGTTCTGTTGTCATTGCAAATAAAAACATGCTTATACGTGTCTTCATAGCGTTGATCATTTACCCGGCCAGCGCCCCATACACCTATCATATAATCAGTAGGACGGAAGCGCTTAAACGGTCGGCCATTGGCAATGTCACGAATCATTCCAGGTTGAATGTCATACTCCATTCCAAAATACAAATGGCCGCGATTTCCCACTCCTGTATCACCTCCATTTAAAATAATATCTGTGGAATACTGGATAGCCCAAATTACTTCTGTATTCAACTGCTTGCTCTGATCCCACAAATCTTTATGTGAAGGAACCAACGAAAAACCACCGCTTATCACCGCAGTGAGATTGGTTTCAGCACTTGTGAAATCAGTTGGCGATCCGAAAGACTGATAGCCTCTTGTCAGATAAACTTTACCCAGGAGAAACTGGGCAGCGAATTTGGTTGCCCTACCGTATTGACTTTGAGTGTTTGGCAAATTCGCAATCGCAAATTCAAGATCAGGAATTATCGCATCCGTGTAGATGGTTGCCTGACTCGTTTTATTGGCCGTTGTCTGAGCACCAATTGTT
>JANNSF010000036.1:0-4911 GCA_031402315.1 bacterium
GATAGTATCGTTACAGACGCGTTATTTTGATTTTGACGAACGAAAGATTGGAATCTACCGCATTACGGATGATGAACTGACGTATGTTGGTGGAGAAGGTTTTAACGGTAGTACGATCGCTCAACTCAATGAATTTGGTAAATTTGTTTTGGCGTACAATCCTGAACATGTTTTGGTGCCTAAGACCGTAGAGCTGAGCCAAAACTATCCAAACCCGTTTAACCCGACGACTACGATCCGATTTGGATTGCCGGTCAAAGGAAAGGTTCGTCTAACCGTCTACAATGTTCTGGGTCAGGAGGTTCGTCAGTTGGTAAACGAGGTTCGCTCAGAAGGTTATTATCGTATAGTCTGGGATGGAAAAACTAAGGAGAACCGCCAGGTCGCAACAGGAATGTATTTGTATCGCCTGGAAACAGCAAAGGGTGTGGTTACCAAAAAGATGTTATTAATTAAATAGGAATGTAGCCTTGAAGATTTGCAATTTTCAAAAGCGAATTAAAGGAGATTTATGAAAACAAAACTTTTAGCGATTGGAGCAATTCTGCTAGCCTCCTGCGGGCCAGGCTCGGACACCGATCCGCTTGTTCAGGCATGGCAGCTCTTTTCGGATGGAAAATATGCGGACGCTCATGCTGAATTTGTCGCCATCCTGTCGGTTGACGAGACCAATGCGTATGTAGGACTTGGATGGACCACTATGAAGATGGATTCCATCAATGCCGCGGACAAATATTTTACGATGGCGTCCAATGTTTTGCCCCTTGCGGCCGATTCGATTACTCTTTTACCCAATGATTCATTAGTTCATGGCTATGCCGGTTGGGCTTTCGTAGCATGGCTAAAAGAGGATTATCAGAAGGCGATAGACCGCGCTCACTTTGTGCTTCGTAAAGAGCCGGAGTTTAAGTTTGAATTTGATACTAAAATCGCGAAAAATGCTATACTCCTAACTCTGGCAGAAAGCTATTTTTCACTTTCCAACTATCAAGCGTGCATAGATCATATTAAACTCATTGATACATCATTTACAGCTTCCGCTGGAGATGCCAATATCAAGGCAACGCTACTGGCAAAGCTTGAAGCTTTGAGCGGGCTGATTGTTATTTAAAAAGACTCACGTGAAAAATTTTAAAAGGCGTCTCCAAAAGACGCCTTTTTTTGTAGCGGAGCCGATGACTTGCTGGTGTATGGTTGCGCCGCCGGTCATTGCACAGTAGTAGAAGGGTTACACTAACGCTATTTTCTTGAAATGTGACCCAAATCACAGTTTTCACGACGTAATTGGTCTATCTTTCTTGGGCTCTGAACATGACAAATGTTAGCTGAATCTTGACTGAGAGCAGAAACCGTACTATATTGACCGCACTTATCTGATATATTTTATAGGTTACAAGAATATAAAATCGAAATAATAAGTCATTTAATTCATTTTGAGGAGCCAGTGCTATGAATCGTGATCGATCGATACCATCGTCATTCCGAATGTTACTTTTTGGGATTTTCATACTTTCGGGGGTTTTAGCAAACACGGCATTTGCCCAAACGGACAGCGCGATTGTGTTTAATGGAACATCGCAGTATGCTTCCGGCAACGTAGTCACTACAATTGACAACGATGCCACGATGGAAGCTTGGGTGTATAGAACAGGAACGACGGGCGACCTTCAAATGATTTTCTATAATGGAACTTCATCAAGTTCGGGCTACGGACTTTATGTTGATCCATCTAATAAGGTTACGATTTTAGCCGGCGGCGTTGATTGGAGACCAACGGGCAGTACTCTGGCGGCCAATACTTGGACTCACGTTGCCCTGGTAAAAAAGGGAATCTTAATGACGTACTACACCAATGGTGTAGCGGACTATAATACAGTGATCAACCCCAATCCTGCGTCGGGTAATCTGCAAGTAGGTGGGCGATCGGGAACGGAATATTTCGTCGGACGTATATCAGACTTTCGCATTTGGAATAGTGCAAAAACAGCAACAGAGATTTTTAAGAATGCAGGAGCCGCTCTCGATGGCTCTGAAGCAAACCTCATGGGTCTTTATAAATTTGATGGAAATGGCAATGATGCGACTTCCAATGCCAATAATCTAACGTTAAGCGACAGTCCGACGTTTGTGGCGTCGCCGGCCTTGACCAAACTTATTCGCCAGCAGGTTTATAAGACCTACTCCGGCGGCACCTCGGTGACGCTTCGTTGGCTTGCCGATCCGCATGCCAATGTCAATAAATACGACATCTATTATGACGGTACCGATAATCCTACGGTGAATATTGGTTCGACCAGTGGTCGTCTCGACACGACATTTACTTACAACACACTACCGGCCGATGCGATTGCCACGTTTAATGTAAAAGCAAAAGCTCCGACGGATTCCAGCGATTACTATCGCTCGGCCAGTCTTTCGACGTATTCCGGAGCCGGTAAGGCTGGAACATTTTCGTATGCGGACTACTACGATGCTTCGCTAAATGAGAACATCCCCATTGGTAATAGCGCCTATACGATAGAAGCATGGATCAATCCAGACGCCATGGGCACGTATGGCATTGTAGCGTGGGGCGATTATGGCACCACCAGTGGTGTCAACGCGTTTCGACTGGCTTCGGATGGGCTCCATCACTACTGGTGGGCTAACGATTTACACCTGACAACCGGAGATCTTTCAGGGTCATGGCATCACGTCGCGGTGACCTACGATGGCACAAGCCGAAAAATGTATCTCGACGGAGTTCTCAGGGCGAGTGATGTTCCCGGGACCCATCTTGTTACACATTCTACTAATTTGACGATTGGCAAGAATCTTGACGGCGAATATTTTGGTGGGGAAATGGATGAAGTTCGGATCTGGAGTACGGCCCGAACGGCATCCGAGCTAGTTACAAATGCTTCGGTCGCTCTTTCAGGCCAGCAAGCCGGGCTCGTCGCCAGGTATTCGTTTGATGAATCAAATGGACAGTTTTTGTTTGACCAGACTGCAGCCAATTTTGGCTTTGCGAAGAACGGTACTCCGGGTCGTATTGCGTCTGGGGCATTAAAACTTTTTTCTCCGGCACTGACGAATGCTATTGTCGGCGATCAACAGATTGAAATCAAATGGTTAACAAGTACTACACCCAGCGCTAAAGTTTATCGTATTTATGGCGGTACGAGTCAGAATCCCACCACACAAATCGATTCGGCTGCGCCGGGTATCTCTTCCAAGATATTCACAGGCCTGACTAATGATGTGATACATTATTATCGTCTTATTGCCGTAGATAGCTCAGGAAAGCAGAGTGATTATTCAAATAGTATCGAAGGCGTTCCAACCTTAAAGGCTGGCAATGCAGTTTCACTCGATGGGTCGGGAGACTATATAGCGATTTCACAAGTATATTCATTGCCATCCGCCTTAACCGTGGAGGCATGGTTTAACGCCTCTTCGGTCGTCGGAGATCTTAAGATATTTTACCACGGTTCAGGTGGAGAAATTAATCTGGGTGTACTTGATGGAGCTATAAACGCTGGAATAAAACTGAGCAACTACCAGTGGTACACGAACAAATCAAACCTTATTAACGCCGACCAGTGGAATCATGTTGCAATGACTTGGACCAAGGGTGGGCAATTTAATCTCTATTTGAATGGGCATCTTGAACAAACGCAAACCGTTCCAGATTATGATCTATATAACGCAGGAGGATATTATGCGTCGATTGGCAGCTACAATCAGTCTTCGGGAAGGTTTTGGAACGGCTTAATCGATGAAGTAAGTCTTTGGAATGTTGCGCTAACGCAGTCCCAGATCCGCTCGAATGCTTTTACACCCTATCGTGGTGATGAGAGCGGACTCGTTGCACTTTATCATTTTAATGAACCGGACGCCAGCAATTACACGTCGGACGGTGTATCCAATCGATACAACGGCAGTTTCAACGGCGAGCCAACCATGGTGTTATCCGGCGCCATGATGCCGCCTTTTGCGCCCGGTGGGTTATCCGCTTTGCCTGATACAGGTCGGATCAAGTTGACATGGGCACCCCATCCTAATGCGGTGACGAAATACCGTATCTACATGGATACGCTTAGCGACTTTAGTACACAGGTTTTAAGAGATTCGACGACCGGAGGTGTCAATGATACCTCCAAAGTTATTACCGGGCTGACGAATTATAAAACGTTCTATTTTAGAATCACCGCTCAAACCGCATCAAGTTCGGAAAGCGGATATTCCACAATTATTAAAGCTGTTCCAAGTACGTTTTTGGAAACGAAAATATTGTTTCCTCAAATTCGTGGTGCATCGGCTTGGGGCGACTTTAGTAACGATGGCCGATTAGATATAATAATGTCAGGTGAAGACAACAATGGATATTATGTCACCAAGATTATGCGTAATGTAAACGATAGTACTTTTGTAGACATTAATGCCGGGCTTCCGGGCCTTTACTACAGCGCGGTCGCCTGGGGCGATTACAATAACGATGGTTTCTTGGATTTTATACTATCCGGCTACGATGGCAATAGTAATATAGCGGCGATATACCGTAATAATGGCGATTTCACGTTTACGGATATTCAAGCCAATTTACCGGCCATATCCGGCGGTGCGGTTGCGTGGGGTGATTTTAATAATGACGGCAAATCCGATTTTGCAATTTCCGGTTTGGAAGACGGTGATCCATCCGATGGCTCTCAATATGTGGGCACCCTTGTCACCAAAATTTTTGAAAACAAAGGAGGCGGTGTCTTTACAGACATACAGGCGGGACTATCAGGCTCCTACCGCGGCGGACTGGCCTGGGGCGACATGGATAATGATAAAGATCTTGATCTCATTATAACCGGTGGAGGACGAGTTAGTATAGTCTATGCGAATTTGGGAAATAATAGCTTCGTCAATATCAGCGCAGGATTC
>JANNSF010000037.1:0-11474 GCA_031402315.1 bacterium
GGCGACGCTGAGCGAACATGTCGTGCGCGTGTTATGGGCTTTGTCCGTGCTAATTCCATAAGAATCTCCAATCAGAGAACAGTATATGGCAATCACTGAATCACTTGCCACGAAGACGAATACGAGATTAGCTCGACACGCATCAAGACTGAACTCCAGTAATGCCGAGGCGATGAGTGCGAGCGCCGATGAATCACAATCTCCAAATTAGGCGCGAGCACTGATCGCAGATAGCACAAATCTAATCAAAATCAAAGAAACCGCCAGAAATCCCGCAAACGAGTAGCCGGAGGCGCTCGTGCGGGTCTTGAGAGTGTCGAGCTATCACAGAACTACCTCAATATAAAAGAACAGAATCAGAATTTCACATGAACTAACAATAGAAAGTAAAGGACATTGCCCATAACTACCTTATTTACGATTCTTTTTTTTCGGATGCAATTTCGTGTGGCCGCCCTGAAAGGGTGGGTACACGTATCTCGTGAAGTCGCCCGCCGCAGTGTGGGTCTGCGGTGTTTCGTCCAAAACGTCTGTATTGTAGGGGGAGGTCGGCTCCTTCAGTTTGAAGCCTTTTTCCACCATCATGTCCAGAGGGCTCTTGATTTTTGATAGCTGCGTATTACTCACATGAGTATATATTTCCGTTGTCTTCGTGCTCTCATGACCCAGCAATTCCTGGATGTAGCGAATGTCCACACCGCTTTCGAGCAGATGCGTCGCAAAACTGTGCCGCAGCGTATGCACCGACGCGCTTTTCTGAATACCGGACTCTTTGAGCGCCTTTTCAAATACCGACTGCACACTCCGCGCATTATAGCGGTAGCCGTGCCATCCCTCAAAAAGCCAATCCTTGGGACGATACGCCAGATAGTATTCGCGAAGCAGGAGGAGAAGTTGATCGGACAGAAGGGAATTCCGGTCCTTTCGGCCCTTGCCCTGAATCACCCTGACGAGCATGCGCTTGGAGTCAATGTCCGCAATCTTAAGATTGACCGCCTCGCTCACACGCAGCCCCGCAGAATAGATCATCATCAGAATACACCGATGCTTGAGATTTTTTACCTGATCCAGTATTTTGTAAACCTCTTCCAGGCTCAGAACTTTTGGCAATCGCGCCTCCCGCTTAGGACGCTGGATCTCAAACTTCATCCGCGGAAAACGTAATACCAATTCGAAATAACATTTGATTCCATTGATCGCCTGATTCTGATACGACGTCGAAACGTTTTTCGTTTGAATGAGGAAAAGAAGATACTTGTGAATATCACCAAGCCCTATGTCCGTATCCTTTTTGTCAGGATAATACTCGAAAAAGAGTTTCAGGTGACTGCGATAGGCCGAAACCGTGTGACTGCTGTATCTTTTTAATTTTAGGAGATTGAGAAATTCTCCCTCGCGCCACGATAGCATAAATAACCCCTTATTTTTTTGATCCTTGCCCTATCAACATTTAAATAGCTTCTTCAAATCTTGTCTTTGTAATCAAAACTAATTATCAACGGCGGTCGCCATCTTTTTTTCAATGGTTGCAATCACAAGCTGCACATTCGTGGAGGCGCCTTCTTCAGTCGATGCTAAAAATAATTGATAATTTCCCGTGCGATTGGAACAGAAAACTACTTTACTCGCATCCGGTGAAAATTTTGGAAATACGTCATCCGCATCGTCGTTCGTGATCCGAAGTGCATCCTGCCCGTCTACCTGCATCTTATAGACTTCATAATTTCCGTCGCGATCGGTCACAAAGGTAACAAAACTGCCGTTTCTGGAAATATGCGGTTGCAAATCGTTGCCGGGGGAATTGGAAACGTTAACCGGCTTATCTTTAGGATCGGCGGTCGAGATCAAAAGCTCAAATGGATTATCGTCGACCTTTTCAGCGTACATAAATTGACTCGACTGCGTTCTTACCGCCGGATCGGTGTAGTTCGTATTTTCCTTACTGACCATTTTGAATAAAAATTCACCCTTACGCTCAATAGTGAAAATGGAGGAGTTCTTTTTCCAAAACGGTCCGCCGGAATTGTCCGAACGGTCGCTGGCAAAAACAATGGTCGTCGTGTCGACAAATACCGGGCTCCAATTATCACTGCCAAAGCTCGAAGTAACTCGAAAAGGCTTTTTGCCTGCTTTGTCCATGACGTAGACTTCGCGCGGTTTGTATTTCTTGCCGCTCTTGTCATCGCGGGTGGACGTAAAAACAATATTTTTTCCGTCGGGCGAATACGATGCGTTCTCATCCGATTCTACGTCGTCGGTGAGCTGTTTGAGCGATTTCTCACCCTGGTCCAAGATCATCGTGTAGATATCCCAATTACCCTTACGATCGGATTGAAAAACCAATGTTTTGCCATCCGGGGAAAATGCCGGTAATACATCGTTGAATTTATTGTTGGTGATTTGCGTTATTTTATAAGAACTCGCAAACTTCGGTCCGATGCGATCCAGATACGCCGATCCCTTGAAATCACGAAGCACGGTCAGGTAGGCCGACATCGCCGATTTTTTTCTGCCCAAATTATACAGCAATTCCGCCTTCGCGTACATCACATCCATATTGGTCGCATCTTTCTGAAGCGATTTTTCCATGAAGGTCAAGGCGTACTGACGACGATTGACGACGATGTATTCTTGCGCAATTTGAAAATACAACACCGCACTCGTGCTGTCGGTGCGCAGTTGCGTAAAAAGAGTCTTAAGCTTTTCACTCAGGGTCTCTGTCGAGTCGAGAGGCGTTTCCGTGACGACGGCTGCTTTTGTAGTATCCTGGATCGTTCCGGTTTGTGCCCACAGCGACATCTGGATAAGCGTCGTTACTACTAATAATTTCCGCATATGTGAAACTTCCTCCTAAAAGACAACCGCTTATGATAAATCGTTTTTGATATAAGAATTCTAAGGATTTTATTCAAATCGGGAGGTAAATGCAAGCGGAAATTTTGGGATCTTGGGAGACGGAACCAACATCGTACCCCTCTTTGGATTGAAAGAAGAGAGGGCTTGGCATTGGTTAAAGCCCAGTGGAAGCTCTTTGAACAAAGTTGTGTAGATACCAAAGACCTGATCGATATTCCCGAATATCACATACCCATGAGCGCTTATCATATTCCCAAAGTCCAATATACGTTTCGTGAAGTAATTAGCGGACTGCACTTTATCGCCCATGCCTCAGAACGCTCCCTTCTCTTCTCGGAACTGTTTATAGACGTAGTACTCTCCCATCTAAAGGCCTCGGGCGTTTCATTTCCAAAAGGGGCGCGTATCCAAAGCGATAACGGAAGTGAATTCATTGGCTTCTGGCAGGCCCGCCATGACAGCGCTTTTACTCAAACCGTTCAATCCTTTAAAGGCATAAAACATACCACGACTCCTCCCAAAGCCCATATCTGGCAAGCCGATGTGGAAACCGCCCATCGTTTGATCGAGGATGAATTTTACCGGATTGAAACCTTTTCCTCTCATAGCCATTTATGCAAAAGGCAACCCGGTATGCGCATTACTTCAACATTGCCAGACCTAATTCCTACAAGCAAAATAAAACTCCAATCATCTACGGACGTGATTCAACCATTCATCCTAAAATTGCTACCTTGCCGGCATTCTACCTTGATCATCTCTGGAAATTTAAACTTGAAAACAATATCAAAAGGGGGTACGATCTTGTTCCGTATCGCTAAATTTTAAGCAACCGAAGCATGAATCTCTTTGTAAACGGGTTGAGCCGGTTTAACGGCGTCGGAATTTTTTAGGTTTAATTTTTGGAAGAACCTCAAGATATCTGCTTTATAATAGCCTTTTCGAAAAAATCAGAGCCTGTGTTTTTTCATAAAATTTTCTAATAAATAATCCTTGCAAATTGAAAGCCTGAGTTTTAAATTACAATGATGTTAAAACGTAAATCCACGGAACCCATTGAGCGGCTTCTTCGTTTGTTTCCTGTCGTCGGGCTCGTCGGAGCAAGGCAGGTAGGGAAAACCCTTCTTGCGAAAAACCTTGCCCTCCGGGAGTCCGTCTATCTTGACCTCGAACTGCCTTCCGATGCCCATAAGCTTGGGAATGCCGAATTGTACCTGTCCGGCTTGAAGGATAAGCTCGTCATCATAGACGAGGTACAGCGTATGCCATCTCTTTTCCCGCTAATTCGCGCGCTGGTGGATCAGAACCGCCGGCCGGGCAGATTTTTACTTTTGGGTTCTGCCTCTCCGGAGATGATACGAAACGCTTCTGAAAGTCTGGCGGGAAGAATCGCTTATAAAGAATTGACTCCGTTTATGCTCTCGGAAGTCCTCGTCACAAAATTTCGCACCCTGTGGCGGCGCGGCGGATTTCCAAATAGTTTTCTGAGCAAGTCGGATACCGCAAGCCTCACCTGGCGTGAAGCATTTATAAAAACTTATCTCGAGCAGGATATTCCGCAGCTGGGTATTCAAATTCCTGCGGCACATTTGCGCCGATTCTGGACCATGCTTGCACACCTCCACGGCCAGCTGTGGAATGCAAGTCACCTGGCCCAAAGTCTCGGCATTTCTCCGCCCACGGCACGCCACTATCTTGATATTCTGGAGGGCACCTTTATCGTGCGCCAACTCGCACCATACTATGTCAATACCGGTAAACGGCTCGTCAAATCTCCGAAAGTGTACATCCGCGATTCCGGATTGCTTCACGCTCTGCTCAATCTCCCGACCGAAGATGCCATTGCCGGCCATCCCGTTGCCGGATTTTCATGGGAGGGCTTTGTGATCGAACAGATCGCAGCCCTAATGCCGCCGGCATGGAAAATGTTCTTTTATCGCACGGCAGCCGGGGCTGAAATGGATCTGGTACTCGTCACCGAGCGGGAACAAAAAATCGGGATTGAAATCAAGTACTCTCTCGCCCCCAAACCGGCCAAGGGTTTCTGGCATGCTTTGCGCGACCTTAAATGCAAAAAAACCTTCATTGTTTATCCCGGGAAAGATCGGTATCCGGTGGAAAAGAATGTGGAAGCATTGCCCGTGGAACAGCTACAACAAATATTTGATTAGTTCAATCTCTCCCAAAAACGCTAGCCCACGTAGTGAAAATGTGGCGATGATAGAACTGATTAGATAATGTTTTGACTTGAAAAAGATTCTTACAGAATACACCTGCTGAAATTTGCCCCAAATAAATCTCGCGAAGCCGCAAAAGATGATTTTTATATATCTGTAGATATAGTTTTAACTTTGCGCCTTAGCGCTTTTGTCAAGTGACTCCTGTTAGAGCGAGAGGGAATAAACGCTACAAAATAAAAAAAATCCCCCCGCATTTTCATGCGAGAGGATTTTATATATATCGGTTCCCGGCCGGAGCCGAAAACGAAAGGGACCTGTCGATTAATACATGTCGCCCATACCGCCGCCCGGCATCGCCGGCATTGCGGGTTTCTTATCATCCTTCTTTTCGAATACTACCGCTTCGGTTGTGAGGAGCATGCCCGCGACCGACGCCGCATTTTCCAAAGCCGTACGTGTTACTTTGGTCGGGTCAATGACACCCTGTTTGATCAGGTTGCCGTATTCTTCCGTGAGCGCGTTAAATCCGAAATCGTCCACACCTTCTTTTACTTTTTGTAAAACGATGGACGCTTCGATTCCGCAATTTTCAACAATCTGACGCATCGGCTCTTCGAGGGCACGACGCACGATCGCAACGCCAAGACCGATATCACCGACGAGGAGTTTATCGTTGATTCCGCCTTTGCCTTTTTCAATCGCTTTTTGTGCGCGCACGAGGGCCACGCCACCGCCCGCTACGATTCCTTCTTCCACGGCCGCACGGGTCGCATGGAGCGCATCTTCTACACGCGCTTTCTTTTCCTTCATTTCGATTTCCGATGCCGCACCGATACGGATCACCGCAACGCCACCGGCCAATTTCGCCAAACGTTCCTGCAGTTTTTCCTTATCGTAGTCGCTGGTCGTATTATCGATTTGAGTCTTGATTTGAGCAATACGTGCTTTGATCGCTTCTTTTTTGCCGGCGCCTTCGACGACGGTCGTATTGTCTTTGTCGATGATGATTTTCTTGGCGCGGCCGAGATAGTCGACCTTTGCATTCTCAAGTTTGTAACCTGCGTCTTCGCTGATTACCGTTCCGCCCGTCAAAACCGCAAGGTCTTCAAGCATCGCTTTGCGGCGATCGCCAAAACCCGGAGCTTTTACCGCTGCAACACGAAGTGTACCGCGAAGCTTATTCACAACGAGTGTTGCGAGCGCTTCATTTTCAACGTCCTCCGCAATGATCACAAGAGCTTTTCCCATCTGAACAGATTTTTCCAAAATCGGGAGCAAGTCCTTCATCACGGAAATTTTCTTGTCGTAGATCAGAATCAACGGATCTTCCAAAACCGACTCTTGCGTATCCGCATCGGTGATGAAGTAGGGCGACAAAAAGCCGCGATCAAACTGCATACCTTCGACGGTCTCAAGAATCGTTTCGTAACCTTTGGCTTCTTCCACCGTGATCACGCCGTCTTTGCCAACTTTTTCCATCGCGTCGGCAAGAAGTTTTCCAACTTCCATATCGTTATTCGCGGAAATGGCCGCGACTTGCGCAATTTGTTCTTTGCCTTCTACTTTTTTCGTCATCTTTTTGAGTTCTTCAACAACGATTTTGACCGCTTCATTAATGCCTTTTTTCAATTCCATCGGATTTGCACCCGCGGTCACATTCTTAAAGCCTTCACGAACGATCGCTTGCGCCAAAACAGTCGCGGTCGTGGTACCGTCACCCGCGATATCGCTGGTTTTGGAAGCCACTTCGCGGACCATTTGTGCGCCCATATTTTCGATCGAATCTTCAAGTTCGATTTCTTTTGCTACGGTGACACCATCTTTGGTGACCGTAGGAGCGCCAAATTTTTTGTCGATCAAAACATTACGTCCTTGCGGACCGAGTGTTACTTTGACGGCGTTCGCCAGGACATCCACACCTCTTTTGAGCTTCGAGCGGGCATCCATGTCAAAAATAATTTCTTTTGCTGCCATGTTAATCTATCTCCTGTTGGTTAATTTCTTATTACCCTTGAATCGCCAAAATGTCCGACTCGTGCATGATCAGATATGTTTTGGTTTCGTAGTTGATTTCTGTGCCGGAATATTTACCGTACAAAATCATATCGCCAACCTTGACCGTCATCGGTTCGTCTTTTTTCTTACCGGGACCAACAGCAAGAACTTTGCCGGCTTGCGGTTTTTCTTTAGCCGTATCCGGTATGATGAGGCCGCTGGAGGTTTTTTCTTCCGCTTCGAGGCTTTCCACGATCACGCGATCTGCGAGAGGTTTCAATTTCATGTCATTCTCCTTCATTTATTTGGTTAAAAACGAATATTAGAAATAAGAATACTGTTGAGTCGGTTACAATTAATATGCCAAAGCGCCACATACTTAAGTTATTAATAAACAACATTGTAAATCTGACAAATTAGCACTCGACTGACATGAGTGCTAATGCGCCGGCGAGTATATGACAAAACGTCTCAAAAGTCCATGACAAAATTGCTAATTCGCAAATATGGATTTGGGGCAATTTCCGGATCGCAAGCTATCCAAAGGATTCCTCCGGGAAAGCCATGCGGCTACCAATGCTATCAAAATTAATTCCTATCAAAACTGGTTGGTGCAGGGCTTAAGGATCGCAAGCTTAAGCTTGCGGCTACCATTTCTGTTTTCAATTTGGTAGGCGCAGGCTTAAGCCTGCGAAGAGAATTCTTGTTAGTATCAAATTTATTGCCCCTTGTAATAATAGTTTTTTTGGATATTTTTCATAAGAAATAACGGCAACAACATGAGCAAATTCAAAGGCTACGTTTTCATCACCCTCGCTTCCCTCGCCTGGAGCAGCGCAGGACTCTTTATCAAACTGGTATCCCTCCCGGCGGCCCACATTGCCATGTACCGATCACTCATCGCCGGCATATTTTTATTTCTTGTGGCGTTGGGATTCAAATATTTTGGAAAACAGACGCTGTCCTTTCGCCCGACACGCACGGGAATGCTCACCGCAATTTTTTATACCCTGACCGTCGCCTTGTTTGTCATGGCCAATAAACTCACAACGTCGGCTAATGCCGTATTTATGCAATACACCTCGCCGGTTTACGTCATTCTGATTTCCTTTTTTATTCTGAAAGAAAAAATTCTCGCGGCGCAAGTCGTAACCGTATCGCTTTGTCTTTGCGGTATGTCGCTTTTTTTCATGGACGAGGATAAAAGCGGTTCGGCGCTCGGCACCATTCTGGCCGTTCTGTCCGGTGTTTCCTTTGCGCTGCTGCAGCTTACCGTCACCCATTCGCAATCCTCCGCGACGAGCGATGCACAGGGCATCAGTTCCGTCATTTGGGGCAATGCGATGACGACCGTCCTTGTATTCACTTGCGCGACCATCCTTATGCCCTTGAGCGACAGCGTCCCGCTGATTGATAAATTATTTGGCCATTCGTGGACCATGACGGGACAAGATGGAGCGGGATTGCTTTTTCTTGGAGTCATTCAACTCGGGCTCGGCTATCTATTTTTCTTACTCAGCGCCAAATATTTATCCGGCGTGGAAATCGCGATCTACACCATGCTTGAGCCAATTGCCAATCCTTTTTGGACTTTTCTTGGCACCGGTGAAAAGCCCGGTATGTGGGCGATTATTGGCGCTGGCCTGATCCTTGTTGCGATGACCGTCAATGCGCTCGCGTCGAAGAATGCGATAAAACCGAACGACTAATTTTGACGTGATCAGGATCAAACACGGCCCTTTTGACCTTGCTCTCCTGGATTCTGCGCAATACGGTGAAGCCTGGCCACTCATTCACATGATCCCGGAAGAGACGGTTCGCGCCGCACAGGACCTCCGCGCCAAGATACACATGCCTGTTCACTGGGGAAAATTTGCGCTCTCTTATCATCCTTGGGACGAATCGATCAGACGTCTTGTGCTCGCGGCAGAAAAAGCGGAATAAAAAAATTTGACACCAAAGATCGCACAACCATACACTCTGGGCGATCCGATCAAAAATGATGCGTGGTGGATTGACGAACAACCTCGTTGGTAAGGCGGCACATTTTACGCAGGCTGTCCAGGATCCCTTTGGGAAAGCCTGCGACTACCAAATTTGTAGCGAATCTTTCAAACAAAAAAAGGCCGCCCTTTTGGGACGACCTTTTTTTAATAACGACTTTTCTATTTCACAAAATTGAGCCGGCGTGACACGACGTCACTCCCGGTTTGTAAGCGATAAATATAAATGCCGCTCGCAACCTGCATTCCCAACTGGTTTCGCCCATTCCACGAAATTTCGTGGAAGCCTGCGGCACGGGACTCATTGACTAGTGTCCTCACCTCTTCACCAATCAGGTTGTAAATTTTCAATACCACTCGCTGCTGATCCGGTAATCCGAAACGAATGGTCGTCGAAGGATTAAACGGATTCGGGTAATTCTGCTCCAGTAATGCAAACTTAGGAATTCCCGCAGATTGTCCATTGCGAACAATCTGGGCAAGCCCGCCATTTACCGTAAGCGTATAGGCCGACTTCGCCCGTTTGTAACCGACAACCTTGATATAGTGACGACCCGTTGATGCGGAGTAATTCACTATTTCCGGATTGACCGTTGCAACTCCACTCGCGACCTGAACAACACTTGAATTATACACGTAGAAATCCAGATCCAGCGACGTCGCAATATTAAGCGTAATATTGATGTTCCCCGCGGTCGTCACGTCAAAATAATACCAGTCCTGATCGGTATTCGTCGTGGTCGCTCCGGATACAGCAACACCGGTTCCGACAGGACCATCGGCCGTGGCCGAAGTGCCATTACTTTCAGATTCCGCCGTGATCGGCGCAGGCCCGGTCGCAACGATCGCAAAATTGGCATCGCTCATATCGTTCGTCGTTGACGCAGACGCATCGGAAACGCGAACCCGACCTTGTGTCGTTGCAGAATTCGGAACCGACCACGCTTCGGCGCCATCGTTGGCGGTCGAGGCAGTGATCTGCGTCCATGCGGAACCACCATCGAGAGAATATTCGAGTTTCACGTTGGAGATCGTGCCAAAACTCGTCCAAGTTATACTTGTCGAGCCGCCACCGGTCAGTGATTCACCGCCATTGGGAGCGCTCACCGTGACCGTATTGGAGGACACTACGGTGATCGTAAAATTGGCATTGCTCACGTCATTCGTTCCGGAAACCAAGGCATCCGAAACGCGAACACGACCTGATGTCGTCGCCGAACTTGGAACACTCCAGGCTTCCGTTCCGTCATTCCCCGTCGAAGCGGTGATTTGTGTCCAATTCGTTCCGCCGTCAATCGAGTATTCGAGTTTGACATTGGCAATGGTACCGGTGCTCGTCCATGTGATATTGGCTGAACCACCGGCGGTCAAATTTTCGCCGCCATTAGGCGCTGTGACTGTGACCGAATTAGAAGGTGTGGTCGTATTGAGTGGCGATTCCCACAGACCGCGTCCAAATGTGCCTGCACGAATTTTGCCCGCGCTGACATTGATATCCAAATCGTTGATGATCGTATTCGGTAAACCGGCATCAAACGCTTCCCATGTCGAGCCGCCATCCGCAGAATAAAATACACCAAGATCGGTGCCCATATAGACATCGCTCGGCGTCGTCGGATGAACCGCGATACAATTCGCAGGCACATTGACGAGTGCGCCGGTAATATTGGTCCATGTGGTTCCACCGTTGACGGTTTTATAAACTTTGCTGCCTGCAGTAAATCCGCCAATCGTTGCCCACACCGTATTGGCATCGGTCGGATGAAATGCAAAAAAAGTTACCACTCCGGGAAGGCCGCTGCCGGCCATGCTTGTAAAAGTCCAGGATGTTCCATTGTAAGTCGCTTTCCATGAGCCTGCGCTATTGGCTGTCATCATGGTCGTCCCATTGGATGGCGCAACTGCCAATGCCGTCAGAGGATCCGCCGCTGAACCTAAAGTCCCGCTGATAGCCGTCCATGTTGGATTGGCCGCCGTGACATTGGTCGAACGGTAAACTTTGCTCGCCGTTGCATAATACATCGTCGTGGTCGTCAGCGGATTCAAAACATAAGGCGTCACCCAAGCGCCGTCTTCTGTCGGGTCGCTGATATCTGTTGGCGTGCCTCCGGTCGTCGTACGATACAGATTCCCATAATAAAGCGCGCCGTATTGTATATTCGCATTGTTAGGATCGACCTGGCATTCCATACCATCACCGCCTATGATTCTCGTAAATGATGTCCCATTATAGCGGTCGGTGCCATTGTCCTGCGCGCCGCCTAAGATTGTATTCGCGCTGGTCTTACCGGCGCTGATGCGATAATACTGATGAATGCCGAGACCATTAGAAAAATCAGTCCAGGCCGCTCCGCCATTCGTGGTCTTAAAAAATCCGCCGTCGTTACCAGAAAACACCGTCGTACCGCTACCTGGCAAAAATTCTACGGCGTGATGATCG
>JANNSF010000038.1:0-26998 GCA_031402315.1 bacterium
AGCGCCGCCTCCTGCTGCCAGCCTTTGCAGGTTAGGTGATTTCCATGCGATGCACGAATTGTTCGAGCCATAATAATCCTCACCGATTAGGAGTTGAGTTTTTCCAATATAGTTAAGAGTTGCCGAATTTCTGAAATCTCAAAATCGGCGCCCGTTTCCTTAGTATCAAATGTATCGCCGTAGCGGGCGAATACGGTTGTCATCCCGAGTAACTTTGCTCCGGCAACATCCCTCTCAGCCCAATCCCCAATCATCATGGCCTCTTCCGCTTTTACATTTACGATTTCAAGAGCCCTTAGAAAGGGGGCCGGATGAGGTTTCCGCTGAAATGTATCCTCGTAAGTCACAATCGCGTCAAACGTATGATGGAGTTTCAAATAGCACAGGCGAAGCCAGGCTTCTCGAGTCGGAGCATCACTGACGACCGCCAGCTTGAATCCGCGTTTGATTAATTCGTTGAGGGTGTAATTCACGTGGGGATAGGTCACCAGTGATGCTTCTCGCGTTTGACGGTAAGCAACAATACCCGTTGCTAAAATTTTGTGATCTATTTTTCCAAGCGCGTTTTCAAGAAATATATCAAACACGCGCTGATTCTCATAACCTTGTGTATCATAGATTGACCAAATCTGTGCCATGATTTCTTCCTTGGTCATTTCCAGCCCCGCGTCGATCATCGCCTCGGCCGCGCTGGATATAGCACGCTCTTTGAGGCGCATGAAATCAACCAGCGTATTATCCAGATCAAATACTACCGCACGAATCATGGGAGCCGTTTCTCTTTCACAAATGATAAAATGTTATTCAGACAACTCAATGAATTTCATAACGCTTTTTGCGCATCGAAATATTGACGACGATACCGATCAAAACCAGATTGATCCACATTGCTGTTCCGCCATAACTCATTAAGGGCAGAGGTATGCCAGTCACCGGCATTAGCCCGGCTGTCATTCCTATATTGACCAGAAGCTGAAATGAAAAAAGCGACGCAATTCCAATCAAAGTCAAGCCGGCGAATTTATCATCAACGATATTCGCAATGATAACCATGCGAAATATCAAAACAGCAAATATAGAAAGGAGAACAAGGCTTCCAAAGAATCCAAATTCCTCCCCTACGACCGAGAAAATAAAATCCGTGTGCTGTTCCGGTAGAAATTTTAACTGGGTTTGGGTGCCTTCCAGATATCCTTTCCCCCATAGACCTCCGGAACCAATGGCTATCTTTGATTGTGTGACTTGATATCC
The DNA here is from genome assembly GCA_031402315.1 of bacterium. GTDB lineage: Bacteria > CLD3 > CLD3 > SB21 > SB21 > JANNSF01. Next base: position 1,252 of record JANNSF010000038.1, read on the forward strand.
GCTCCCTTTGACGTCGCGTTCCGGATCAATAAAATTGAGTACGCGTTGCTTTTGATATTCCTTCAAAGAACCCCAAATTGGTTCGGAGGCCAGACCGCAAATAATATTAACGGCCAGCACCGCAAGAATGACGGGGGTTTTCCGTTTGGAGAAATATAAGATCACCCACTCTACAAAGAAAGTGAACATAAGCGCCGTAAAATTATATCCACTCCCGATATGAATTAACACGGTGGCAAGCGGCGAGAACATGACAAATATTGAGAAGAGTGTAATGCCATGCCAATATAACATCGGGAGTGCGACGCTTCCCACGCACAACGACGTTCCCAAATCCGGTTCTTTGATAATAAGAATCATCGGAATGATCGCGAGCGAAAATGTAATGATAATATTTCCCAGCTGGGAAGCATTGACCCGGCGCAACGCCAGAACCCGTGCGGTACACAGGATCATTGCTATTTTTGCAATCTCCGAAGGCTGGAATCCTATCGGACCCAGAGTAAACCATCGGCGTGCACCATAACGGACGGTACCAACGAATAAGACCAAAATGAGCATGGAAAGCGTCGCAATATACAACGTAACCGCGCCGCCATCGAGTAGGCGAATCGGAATCAGAACGACGAATAATAACAGGGCAAGTCCAATTGAAAAATTGACGGCCTGTTTCGTAAAATGGGGCTCATCGGTCCCAAGAGTTGCACTATAAATGCATAAAAGTCCTATTCCGCACAGTAACAGCGTCGGTATTACAATGAAATAATCTATATCCTCAAAAAAGCCTTTTATTTTTGTAATGATCATGGATGGGATGAATTGGTTTTATTACTTTTACTATCCGCCTTCATTTTTTCCGCTTCTTTGAATTCCAGCGGATCGAAGGGTTTCTTATTTCTGACGTTGTTAAAATAGTAATTCATAACCGTGGCACTCATGGGAGCTGCAATTTCACCACCCTCACCACCATTTTCCAGTAAGACTACTATTGCAATTTCAGGCTTTTCATACGGAGCAAATCCCACAAACCATCCGTGAAATCCCAGGGTTCCGCTGCCTACTTTTCCCAAAATATTTTCCGCGGTTCCCGTTTTACCGGCCACCTGCGCCGCACGTATGGCGGCTTTCTTTCCTGTTCCTTCAAAAAAATTGACGACGCCAAACATCGCCGTACGAATAATATCCATCGTTTCGGATTTGATGGAAATGCCCTTTACCGGAAAGTTAACCCGCTTAATACCTTCTTCTTCCTCAGCGTACCGCACTAAATGCGGCGTTTGCCATACTCCTTTATTAGCCAATATCATCGCATATTGCGCAAGTTGAATTGGCGTTACGAGCATCTCACCCTGACCAATACCCAAATTGACAACCGCGCCGCCCTTCCAGTTATTAAAACCGTAGCGACTGTTAAAGTAGTCGGTGGTCGGTACTATGCCCCTCCTTTCACCGGGAATGTCCACGCCGGTCGGTTCGCCAAGACCAAACATGCGTGCGTATTTCGCCAGCCGATTGATCCCGAGCTTCCAAGCCAATTCATAAAAATACACATCGCACGAACGCACAAGTGACGACATCAAGTTCACATTACCATGCCCTTTGTGCCAGCACCGAAATCGATTTCCTCCCAATTGATAAACACCCGTACACTCGGTGAAATCTTCCTGCGTGACAAGTCCCTCCTCCAATCCGGCTATCGCGGTTATCATTTTAAACGTTGACCCCGGAGGATAACCACTTTGTACGATGCGGTTGAATAACGGCTTATTCGGATTCTCATTTAGATTTTTCCAATCTTCCACCGAGATACGATTGACAAAAAGTCGAAAATCATAATCCGGCTTACTGACCGCGGCAAGTATTTCTCCCGACCGCGTATCAATAACGACGATCGACCCCTTATGCGTACCCATGGCCGTTTCGATGAATTTCTGATATTCCAGATCAACCGAGAGATAGAGATTAAATCCGTCTCTTGGATGCTTCGTTACACCGAGATCCTTCGTAACACGTCCTTTGGCGTCGGTCTGCTGCAGATGGTATCCTTTGTCTCCGCGAAGTTCTATTTCATAAAACTTTTCAATCCCGGAAACACCCGCGCGTTCCCCGATCTTATAATCAGTTCCCTGATAGTCGGCGGTCTGATAGTACCCAATAGTATTCTCGGTAATCTGGCTCATATAGCCCATCACATGCGGCATCGTGAAATCCGGCGCGTATTCCCGATGAATGTCCACCTTGTAGTGCAGTCCGGGATGAGCAGACTTTTCTTCGTCCATCTTTGCGATAATCGTAAAATCCAAGTTTTCCATAATAACGCTCGGGGTATACGGCCAAGCGCCACGAAGTTTTTCTTGCACCTCTTCCCGCGACATTCCCAATCGCTCACGCACGTAATTCCATTCTGCGGAACTGTTGGTATCGAAATCCGCCGGTGTAATAGTTGCCGAAAACGTGGGTCTATTCTGCACAATCAACTTACCATAACGATCATAAATCAGCCCGCGAGCAGGTATCTGGTCTATGGTTCGAGTCCCATTGTCCTCCGCCCGGGCGATAAACTTTTCGTATGAAATGATCTGGAGATAAAAAAGACGACTAACAAGAATAATCAGTACCATGGCTACCACAATGTACATGGTCACCGTTCGGTTATTCACGCGATCAGTATTCATAACGCACGTCGAAATGTACGAATTCTAAAAGCGATGCAGGGATTAGTAACCACAATACAAACGTCGTAGTGGCACTGTACAGACTATTTGGTAGTCCATAATAACTAATTTGGTACCAAAAATAGACCGGTCCTTCCAACGACAAAATACCATAATAGATGACCCCGTGAATAAGGGATAATACCAGAACCATGACAACAAAATAATATTTCTCAACCAGTAAGACCTTGCGAACGCCAAGTTTGTCGGCGGTGAAACCAACGACGGTATTCGCCAAGGCATGGAGTCCAAAGAAGTCAATCGTCGCATCCTGGGCCAATCCACTCACAAACCCAAAAAGTGCTCCCGGTATTGGGCCCAAACGCATGCCTATGAAAGCCGTCAAGATCAATAACAAATCGGGCGCAATTCCTCCGATCGACAAATACACGTTGAAAAACAGTATCTGGACGAAGTAAAACACAATGCCCGTCAACAGCATATACAAGATTAATAAGTTTCTCTTCCGGCGCATGTTAATCCGACCCTAAAAAATATTTCTCAAGACCTTTGGTCTTGACGATCGAAGTATCCGTAATAATAAACACATTCTCCATCGTATTAAAATCAACAAATGTCTTTAGCCGAATATCCTTAAAGATGCCTTCTATTTCGTTGTTCACCTCGTCGACGACCCCGATCTTGAGATTCGGCAAACAAAATTCGCTGTACTCGGAGGTCAAAATCACATCGCCGATTTTGACGTCCAGATTTTTGAGAACACCGTAGAAGGCCACTTCGTTGGATCGGCCGGGCCAGTGGATTACACCGTTGAATCGCGTCCTTTGGATAAAAGACGCGGCCCGAAAATTTGGATCCAAGAGAATCTGGCATACCGCATGACGTTCGCCCACCTGAGTCAAAACTCCGACCAGGCCGTGTTCGGTAATGACATTCTGATGCTGACGTAATCCATCGTTGGAACCCTTATCCAATGTTATGGTACTCAAAGCGGGATCGGGATTGCGTGCGATAATATTCGCGGGAATCGTCTGAAGAGGAAATTTTTGTTGAAATCCAAGCATCTGCCGCAAACGAATATTTTCCAGATACGCGTCTTCTAAAACCAGATTGCGCTTCGCCAGTTCAATATTTTCCTTCTGCAATTTGGCAACCGCAGGCTCCTTTTCTCTAAATACTTTTGAAATTCCGGTTCCCATCAATGCTGAAATGTAAATGAGACGCTGTCGAACAAACGTCATCGATGGATAAGGATTGGTCTGCAACAAGAAAATTGAAGTAAGTATGAGGAGTAAGAATACAAAGTAGGACCGATAGACATAGAGAATCTCATTAAAACCGCGAACAAAATTTCTTATCTTCCAATACATGAGATTTCTCGCCGAAAATTAGTAAAACGGATTGGCGCTAAAGCCCGCCACTCTTCCTTCATCAGAATACGCCGAAGGCTCGTTCTGGATTGATCCGCCCGAAGGACTAATATTTCCGACTCTTCAGTAAAACGGCCTGATATTTATCGAGGTTCTCCAAAACGCGTCCGACTCCGCGCACCACGGCGGTCAGTGGATCCTCCGCCACAAACACCGGCAATCCTGTTTCTTTTTTCATGCGCGCATCAAGCCCCTTAATAAGCGCGCCACCGCCGGTCAGAACGATTCCCCGGTCAATAATATCCGACGCCAATTCCGGAGGCGTTCTTTCAAGTGTATTTTTAGTGCCTTCGACAATTCGCATGATCGTATCCTCAAGCGCTTTGCGTACTTCCGTCGACGTCGTATTCATGGTACGCGGTATGCCCGATACAATATCGCGGCCCTTGATATCCATCGATAGTTCTTCTTTGAGCGGCATGGCCGAACCAATTGTACATTTAATATCCTCGGCCATTTGGTCGCCCAAGAGGAGATTATGCGTGGTTCGAAAATATAAAATGATTCCTTTAGTGAGTTCATCGCCGGCGCTGCGGATCGATCGATCACAGACGATACCGCTTAGCGCGATGACCGCAATCTCCGCCGTGCCCCCGCCAATATCCATAATCATGCTTCCCTTTGATTCCTCAATATCGATTCCCACGCCGATGGCCGCCGCCATCGGCTCCGCAACAAGGTAGACTTCCTTCGCGCCGGCATGTTCGGCGGAATCGCGCACGGCGCGCTGTTCAACCATGGTAATCCCGCTGGGAACGCCGACCACGACGCGTTTACCCATAAATCGAGCCGGGCTGACCTTGCGGATGAACTCCTGCAACATCATCTCCGTGACTTCAAAATCGGCAATCACACCATCCTTCAGCGGCCGTACGATGATGATCTCATCGTGCGTGCGACCCATCATATCCTTGGCCTCGCGGCCAATGGCCATCATTTTATTAGATCGTTTGTTTATTGCAACGATGGAGGGCTCATTGATCACCACACCCTTCCCTTTTACATAGACCAGAGTATTCGCGGTCCCGAGGTCAATCGCAATTTCATTATTAAAAATGTCAAATAGGCCCATGCGCCAATATCTCCATTAAGTATGTTTAGTGTTTGAAATGACGAACGGACGTAAACACCATCGCCATATTATGTTCGTTTGCCGCATCGATCACTTCGGTATCCTTCACCGATCCCCCGGGCTGAATAACCGCGGTTGCGCCGGCCTTGGCCGCCGCATCAATACCGTCTCGAAAAGGGAAAAAGGCATCCGACGCAATGGCCGAACGGGTTAGCTGTAAGCCCGCTTTTTTCGCTTTGAGCACGGCCACTTCGGCGGAGTCAACTCTCGACATTTGCCCGGCACCAATTCCAAGCGTGCGTTCGGCATCGGTGTAGACGATAGCATTGGATTTTACGTGCTTTACAACGCGCCACGCAAAATCCATGGCTTGTTTCTCCGCGTCATTGGGCGCGCGTTTTGAAACAACTCGCCAATTATTTTGAGTCACGACATGGACATCACGCGACTGTACCAAAAAGCCATCCAGCGCCGCACGCAGCTCCGGCAACGCCATTTTTTTCGAATTGAAATCATAACGTATAAGTCTGATATTTTTCTTTTTCTCAAGAATCGTAATAGCCGATTTATCAAACCCCGGCGCAATAATCGCTTCGACAAAAACTTCACTTAGGCTTTGGGCTGCATCCTCCGACAAGGGACGGTTGAATCCAATCACGCCACCAAATGCCGATACGGGATCGGTCGCCCGCGCATTTTGATAAGCCGTATACAAATCCTCGTGAATCGCTGCTCCACAAGGATTAGTGTGTTTCACAATCACACAACACGGTTGATCAAAATCCGATACCACGCGGACACAGGCGTCCAGATCAAGAAAGTTATTGTAAGACAACTCTTTTCCATGAATCTGTTCGTAGTGCTTTTTATGGTGAAAATTCACCGCGTAATATCCGGCCGTTTGATGGGGATTTTCTCCGTAGCGCAAATCTTGAATTTTCTTGAGTGAGAAATTCAAAATATCGGTTTGAACCAGATTTTCCCGCGCTGAAAAATAGGAGGAGATAAGTGTGTCGTAACGTGCTGTATGCTCAAACGCCTTGACCATCAAGCGGTACCGCGTGTTAACCGACACCTCACCCGCTTTCATCTCTTCAATGACCGCCGCGTAGTCCGCAGGATCAACAAGGACAATCACGCTTCTATAGTTTTTGCTCGCGGACCGAATCATCGAGGGACCCCCGATGTCAATATTCTCAATCGCTTCGTGAAGTGGGACATCCGCCTTTGAAATCGTCGCTTCAAACGGATAGAGATTTACCACAACCATGTCAATCATGTCGATGCCGTGTTCGCGCGCTTCGGCTTGATGAATCTCGTTGTCACGAAGGGCCAGTAAACCGCCGTGAATTTTGGGGTGGAGGGTTTTTACGCGTCCATCCATCATTTCAGGAAAATTCGTCACATCGGAAATTTTTATTACGGGAATGCCATCTTTTTCCAGGGATGATGCCGTGCCGCCGGTTGAAATAATTTCTACGCCAAGCCGCTTGAGCGCTTGGGCGAATTCGGTTATTCCTTTTTTGTCGGATACACTTATGAGGGCGCGCTTTATAGTCATCGAGAGGCTTAAAATTAGCAAGTCAAATTTTTTTCAATGTAGAGACGCACACCCAAAAAATCAAGCAATTTGCCCTTTCGCAAGGGATGGCATAGTGGATTAATTAAACCGATAATTCTGATTCGGATTTTTACATTTGCCATTCATGGCGCAATTAGGCTATAATTACACGGTGAATTTGCCGAAGAATTGCCTGAATCTAATGCACGCGGCCACTTCAATGAAGGATCACGCACAATGAATTTTCTTCTTTTTTCCTTACTCATATTATCGGGCGAGACGATCTTAGGTCAACAGCGCCTCTACCCCATCAAAACCAAAGATCATAGAATTGGCTTTATTGATGGCCTCGGTAAAAAAATATTCGAACCGAAATTTGATTACTTGAAAATCGAATCTTACTTCGGCTACCACTGGATTCACTCCGGCGGAAAGAATGATAACAGCTACGTTAAAGGCGGCAAATGGGGATTGATCAAGCTCGGTTCATTCAATGATCGCATGATCGTCGAACCGCAATTCGATTGGATCGGAAATTTTAGCGAAGGTATGGCGCCTGTATTGGTCGGAGACAAATGGGGATTCATAGACACCATGGGAAGGATGCGTATCTCGCCTCAGTTCCAGGACAATGAAACTCCGGATTTCGAGCCCGAGCGCATGCGTACATGGAACCGGGAGCAAATTCAAGAGAACTGGTTCTACGATCCCAATTACCCCGATCGCGGCCATAAGATCGACGGATCCCAAGCTCCATCATGGTTCTTTACATTTATTAACGGGTCCGCATGGATAAAAACTTCGAAAGGCGCGACTTTAATTGACACCGCGGGAACCATAATCAAGATAGTCAAACGCACGTTTTTCGAATCGGGTCATTATAGAGATTTTCAATCGTCCGTATTTGAAGAGGAAAAGTTGTATGGAGTTATCGACCGACAAGGAAACCCTATCGTTCCGCTTCAGAATAAAAGAATCACTTCTGTCCTGTCCTATCAAAAGAGGCAAAATTGGATAGCGATTGAGATCGCTGTTAATCCGGCCGTTGTCCGTTGGGGCTTGATGACCTTAGATGGTCAATGGCGTATCTTGCCTGAATTTGAAAATGTAAGAATTAGAAATCACCTATTCTGGATTCAAAAAAATAAACTTTGGGGATTAATAGATTCGAACGGCAAAAGCGTGATCGAGCCTCAATTTGATAAGATTGAACATTTCTATGAGTACGGTATGAAAGTTCAAAAAAATAAAAAATGGGGTCTCGTCAGTAATGAAGGGACGATTATTTTCGATTGTCGTTTTGACGAACTCGGTTATCCCGATGAAGGCATCGCAAAAATTGTCGTGAGCAAAAAAATCGGATTCATCAATCGCGTTGGAAAAATTATCGCTGAACCACAATTCCGTCACTCGGAGTATCCGAGAGATGGCTTTGTCTGGGCATCAACCGATTCAGGATGGTGCGCGCTCAATCGTGAAGGAAAAGTTGTGGTTCAGCCCAACAGAAGTTTCCAATACGTCTACGGCTTTGATCAAGGAATCGCATGGTTCCGATACGACGATCGATACGGATTGGTTGACACGACCGGAAAAATTATTTTGGATCCGACGATGGAATTCAGGAATCCGTGTTCTTTCACGCAGGGTCTGGGATGGGTACAAAAGGAAAAGGAATGGTCATTGATCGATATGACCGGCAGAACGATTTTTAAAATCAAATGTGATAGCGCTGCAGATTTTGACGGCGAATTGGCCAAGATTTGGATTGATGGAAAGACATGGGGCTATGTGAATAGAAAAGGCGAAGTCGTATGGAAAGGAAATTAGAAAAATGCATGCCGGATTTGTCGATGGCTGGGATACGAACCAACGATCACGTTAATCAACTATGATCAGATCAGCAATGCCGGACGTATAATTTATTTGTGGAATTCCCACCCGTAACACGAAGGAAAAATTATGAGATCAGTCCCGCGGATAATGCTGTTGGTTCTCAGCCTCGCATCCTGCACAAAAGATCGTGACGAACTCTTCACGGTACGAATCGCGATCACGGATTCTTTGTTCACCTATTCCAATGGGGGCGTCATTGAAAGCGTTGTGAACCTGAGTCCACGGTCCCTTATCATTCAAAACCTGGCCGACACGTTAGGCGCGGTTCGTTCTGCGGTGGTTGATTCCGAGCATTACGCCGGGAGAAATTACCCAAGTCGTCTTGTCGCCGATATCAGAAACGATGTACCTTTTAGGTTGCTCCTGAGTACTTGCGTCACTGCGTTCCGCAATCAATTCAGCGAAACACGGTTGCGATGGACATTAGCCGACGGCAAAATGATGGAATTGCCGATCACGGCTCCGCAGTTTTACGGAATCACCCATCGTATTGAAGTGTCTGAATATGGTATTGGAATATCCACATATCAGCATCCCGTTGACGACGCGCCGCCTGATCTGTCGGTCGTCGAAACGTCAGTTCCTTATACGCTTCCAAAAGATGAGATCCTTCGAGAGGAAGAGACTGCCGTAGAGAAGCCCAAAACGCCAGTATCCATGGAAGACCGAAAAAAACAAGCGTTAGCCGCCGCGCAGGCCAGGGCGGCGAGAGCAGCGCGATCTGCAAAAATGGCCATTGCGGCTGCACGAAGGAGAACCCCGGGATACGGTAGCCTTTCGCCTCAGCTGCTGATCGCCCGCAAAGATGGCCGGCTCGACATCCAGGCGTTTCGGAACGAACTCCGTTGGCTGCATTCGGAATTCTCCAAAATCGGATACGTCGGAGGCCGCCATTTCATGATCGCCGTCCGGGACAGTATCCCGGCTTCGGAGTTTTGCTGTGACTCAGTCCATCATCGAGTCGTTTCCGGTGATGCCTTCTGTTCAGAAAGCCGTTCTATGGGATGTAGCCGTGTCAAAGCCAGAAACTCCGCGTGGAAAATTTGTCTATCACAGTGGGCTCGCCCTTGCCTTTCGCGATCAGTCCTTCAGCCTTACAAGTAGCTTCGGCAACCCATCCAAGGATGCGAAGAAGCTTGATGAAAGTTCCCGGCACGAACTGCTGAATATGGGTGGCCTGCTGTACTCCGCCATTTTAGATTCCAACACTACCCTGATAGACAAGTTGCTTGGTAACGGCTTCGACATCAACCGCTATGCCTTTGGATCGTTGGATGGTGAGGGCGGGGGTTTACGTGCCACGATTTTCACTTCCTCTTCTGATGACAAACTCTCCTATGAGTACTGGGAAGACAAATCGGGGGCGTCGCAGCAAATAAAAGACTCACTCGACTGGCACGGCTACACTCCGCTACTTTTCGCGATCTCACAAAACCAACCCGGCGTGGTCAGGCATTTGATCCACCGCGGCGCCGATGTTCAAAAACCAAACCAGCCCGTTAAAGTCATACTTTGGGATGAAGGAGTGAAATTGAAAACCGATCATACGGTCGTGCGGGTGCCCTTCACATTTGGCCGCACGATCAGGCCGTTGCAGCTCGCTATGAAGAATAACAATAATGAGATCATCAAGATCCTTCAAGCGGCGGGGGCCCGATAAATGACCATAAAACATTTTGAGGTATTGGTCCTTCCGGCTTTCTCGTCCAATCGAAAACGGCCATGGCAAGATCAGACTTTTGTGTTTACCAAATGAAACATCTAATCGCTTTTTGTTTTTTTTATTCTCTGCTGGCAGCGCAGGAAAAACTACTCGACTCCACCGCGTTGTCCAAGCAAAAAATCTACACGTCTTTGGCCGAAGCGTTGAAAGAACCGTGGAAGGTTTATAAACTTTCCTTGCCGTACCAGCACATCGACAAAATTCCACAACAGATCGGCCAATTTAAGAATCTTCAAGTCCTCGATCTTAGCGGAAACGGAATTTCCGAAGTGTCTGATCAAATCGGTGAGCTGAAGAATTTACAAATGCTGAATCTCAGTTCGCAAGTCATTCCATCACAGCCTAATTACAGCGACGTCGTTCCTAGTCCATGTTTGTATAAATTATCGCCCGCCATTGGAAACCTTACGCACCTCACCCATTTACATTTACAAGGCCATGCGATGGCGCCGCTCGATTTATTTCATTTCGTTTCGAAATATTTAATCGGATTAAAAAAATTAAGAGTTTTGGACTTAATAGCCCATAACGATGACGTGCTCGGCGAATCATCCTTCTCACGATTTCAGGCAATGAGAATTCAGAGGATGTTAAACGCCAGGGTTCTTTTTGATTCCAGCGTTTACCAAAACATCCGGATGAGGCCGATCGTCAATATGTGGATTGATTCCGTTACCACGCACGACTCCGCTGAAGTTATCAAACGCTTTTTAAAACAAGACGAGGGCGTCGAGCAGAGTTATGCGAGACTGTTAAAAATCATTCCCGATATGACCCCCTCCCTTCAGATAGAGTTTACAATGCTCAATGGAAATCGTACTCCCTTGAAAGTGGTTTCCAAAGTCTATGACGGTTTCACCGGAAGTATGAATCTTTACGAGCCAACCGATATTCTTAAACCTTTGATTCAAACTATTCAGTCATCTGTTTTCAAAAAATTACCCATGACCCTTCAACCTGTTTTTGTTCGTGTGTGGTATGAATTGAACGCGGTGGAAGAATAATGAAAGACGAGCCATGACAAAAATATTTTTCAGAGCCCACGATGGAATTTAGGAATCCGCGTTCTTTCGCGCAGGGTGTGGGCTGGGTACAAAATCAAGGTGAATGGTCATTGATTGACAAGGCCGGTAGAACTATTTTTAAAATCAAGTGGCGCGAGTGATTTTGATGGTGAGTTGGCCAAGATTTGGTTTGATCGTAAAACTTGGGGGTATGTCGACAGAAAAGGAACCATTGTTTAGAAAGGAAATTAGAACTAATGCTGACATCAAAGAATTATTATATAACGCTATTGTTTTTAATGCTTGCATCCTGTTCTCACGATCCGATTGGCCCGCTATTTGTTTTTAAAGCCGGCCTGTATGGGCTGAAAGATCGAGAAGGGAAAGTCATTGTCGAATCCAGAATTGCCGCCATCGGAAATGAACCGAATTGGATTTCAACAGGTAATCAGTACCGCAGTATGTATTACTATTGGAATGCGCACGGAATTTTACAATGGATGAATGTCGGAGGCACGCCGATCGGAAGCAAAGCAACTTCCACGATATATGGAGGGAAATGGGGACTATTAAGAAATTTACGCTCACCGCGTTCCGGGGATACTGCTTTTGTTGAAAGTAAATATGAAGCGCCCGCCGTATTCGAACTGATCGCCGATCCGCAATTTGACTGGATCGGGCAGTTCGGCAATGGTTTGGCGGCTGTGCTTATCAATGGACGCTGGGGATTCATCAATGAGAATGGCGAGTTGACCATCAAAGCTCAGTTTGATGATCACGGTGAAAACCCACAATCTTATCGCGGGTGGATAAGAATATCGGATACTGCACGAATCGGAAATAGACACGCGGAGGAATTGAATCAAATGCTCCCCTGGCTCTACACCTTTAATAAAGGGCGCGCATGGGTTTGTAAAGCCGGAAAATTCGGTCTGATTGATACAACGGGAAATTTTGTTCTTGAGCCGCAAATTGAGCTGATACCAAAAAAGTATAATGCAAACTTTGAATACCGTCTCTTCCGTCAAGGTGACGAGGATTGCGCATGGTTTAAGCAAGATAATAAATTTGGACTAGTGGACCAAGAAGGACAGATCGCTTTTCCGTCGGTTGTTGATTCGGTTGGTTTTTTTAAACGCTTCCGAAATAACTTCTTATGGATAAATTACGGGAAGGGGTACTGTTTGATCAATTCGGACGGCCGGGTCGTTATCGGACCGAGGTTTGAAGATGTCATCACTTATGGAAACTACACGCTCGTGGGAAAACCTGAATTATTTAAGGGCGCTGTTATGGGCGGTCGATTGGGAAAAGTTGATTCCACGGGAAAAATAGTGATTGATCCGGATACGGATTCAGTCAAATTCGTACCGGTTAAATTTGTAGGAAGCGGCAATTAATAAATCACTTATACAAGTATGAAAACCATAGATTCGAAATGCTCACACAATACTTCTTTGGCGGAAAATATTAGTAACATATTTGATCGATAGCGGCCATATGCGTTGTTCGTGGGGTTTGATTAACACTCGTGGAGAATGGGTTCTAAAGCCAATTTACCAATCCATTGAGGTTGAGAATTTTCAAGGCGAACTGGCCAAAGTTCTTTTTGATGGAAAATCAGGATATATTAATAGAAGCGGAAGATTGGTATGGTATCAGAAATGACCGTTACGTGAAACCTGGATTTGACCCTGTAAAAATTCGGCGACAAACTTTTCCAAAACAGTATGCAGCAACACAGAAATTACGTTGAAGCCATGAGATCATTGATCGCCACTACCATCCTCTATTTCTTTGCCGGTTGTTCCCATCAGACGGCCTTCTCGCCAACGCTTCCCATTATCCCCGATTCGGACAAAACGCATTTCGTGACTTACGATTCTACGAGCACTCTCGAAACCGTGGTGCAGGCCGGGCATTCCGGGGCGGTGCGTTGCGTCGCGATGAGCTCCGACGGACAATTCATCGCCAGCGGTAGCAACGATAAGACGATCAAGTTATGGGATGTCGCGACCGGATTGGAAATCCGTACACTACATGGTCACATTGGCAACGTCTATTCACTCGCTCTGAGCCCGGATGGAAAATACATCGCTTCCGCCGATTACAACAAAGATAACAAAGTGTATGTGTGGGAAACTTTAACCGGAAAACTTTTAAAGAAACTGGCCGGCCATTTCTATCTGGTACACCACGCGGAATTCGATAGTGAATACCTCTTGACGGCGGGTCATGACGCACGCGTGATCTACTGGCGTTTGTCATCCGGAAAGCCGGTCTGGACGTTCGCCGCCCATCATGCATGGCTTCATCCAAACGGCAAAGAAATTCTGGCCGCAAACGCTACGTATGAACAAAAAGTGGAACTATTCCTCTTAGATAAAAAAACCGGGCAGGTCAACCAATCTATCAAAACGGACCTCAAGAGTCTGCAGGCAGGTGCTTTTTCTCAACAGGGTCAGGTATTTACCGCCCTCGAATACAAAGGCCGGGCGGTTTCATGGAATGCGGTCAATTGGAATACTATCACAGAATTCAAAACAAACGATAACAACTTCGCATGTTTTTCTCACGACGGACAATACGTTGCCACGTCCAATCAATATGAAATTCAGTTATCCGACGTCCGTTCAAAAAAGCTTTTGGCAACTATTAAGCCTATAGCGATATTGCAGGGAATACATTTCAGCACAGATAATCGCTTCCTTATTGCAGGTGGTGAGAATGAAATGTTAAACCTGTACGAGATCCCATCCGGAAAATTGATCCGTACATTTTCGGGAAGGCCGGATTTTACTTATCAGGGTTTGCTGATTGACGATCCTAATTACGTGATCGGATATAGTCTCAGAGGTGGAATAGTGACGCGATGGAATTTGCGCACGGCCAAGCGCATTCGTCACTACCAACCCGTGCAAAAAAATTTGAATAAATCTTCGTTGTCCGGAAACGGCCGATATCTTGCGACCAATGAAAAAGGAAATGGTGATATTGTAATTTGGGACGTAACGCGCGAACAAAGGGTTGGTGTACTGACCTATCCACGCAAGGAATTGCTCTTGATTGAGTTCACTCCCGATGGCAGCAAACTATTTGCGTCTTATTCTGACTGTACGGCGATCGTGTGGAATTCCGAAACGCTACAAAAGGTACAAAGATTTGCAGGTGTTACACATGTAAGTGCTGCGGCATTCGGCCCCAACGGCCAATCCGTATTGGTCTTGACGGGCGCCATATACAGTAACCGGAGTTTGAAATGGTACGATTTATCAACCGGTGATACGATTAAGACGTTTGGTCAGGATTCATGGAATTCGATGGTCAGCCTTGCTTTTGCGCCGGACGGAAATTCATTTTTTACCGGAGACGCGATATCACCACTAATCGTTGCAGACTTTGTGACAGAAGACGGAGACAGTACGGGTGTATACCTGGTGGGTGATCTTGAACGGTGGGATTTGGCTACCGGACAAAAACTATGGCTATCCCGCAGCCATTCCGGCACCATACATTCGATCACTTTCACGCACGATGGCAAGCGCATGATCACCACGAGTGGTGACCGCACGACGAAGATGTGGGATCTGGAAACGAATCGGGAAATTCATACGTTTCTCGGTCACACACAAAGCGTATGGTCAGCCGGCGTAAGTCCGGATGGAAAATTTATGGTCACCTCGGGTGGTGATCGCAAAATCAAATTGTGGAACCTCAAGACCGGCGAGGACGTTGCTTCATTCATTACCATCGGACGCAACGAAGAGGCCGTCATAACATCGGATTACTATTCGGTATCGAAAGGCGCCTTAAAACACGTTCATTTTGCGGACGGACTTAATGTATTTACGTTTGACAACTTTGATCTCAAACGCAATCGCCCGGATAAAATCATCCAAAGGCTTGGTCGTGCCGATTCTTCACTCGTGCGTGCTTATGAGTGGGCTTACCTCAAACGCCTCCGGCGAATGGGCTTTACCGAAAGCGTCATTTCCGGTGAACAACATTTGCCTGTGGCGAAGTGCGATCGATCGAGCATTCCCCTTCAAACCCATGAGCGAACGCTATCTCTTTCCGTGACGGCCTCAGACGACAAGTTCAATCTGGATCGCTTCAATGTGTACGTAAATGACGTTCCGATTTATGGAACGATCGGCATTCCCTTGCAAAAGAAAAAAACTAAGAGATGGGAACAAATGTTGTCCATCGAATTGAATCCGGGCAGAAATAAAATTCAATTCTCAGCACACAATGAAAAAGGAGCGGAATCATTGCGCGATGCGGTGGAGGTGAATTTCATAGGCAAGGATACGAAACCTGATCTGTACGTCTTAGCCATTGGCGTCTCCAAATACACAGACGCATCGATGGATCTGAAGTATGCTTCGAAAGACGCCAACGACTTGTCGGACTTTCTTAAGTCACAAGCGAAGCAGTTTGCGAACATATATATCCAAAGACTCCTCGACAACGACGTAACCAGAGACAATGTTTTGAAGTGTCGATCATTTTTCGACTCATCAAAGAGTTCCGACTACGCCGTTGTTTTTGCCGCCGGTCATGGCTTGTTGGACGATTCGCTTAATTGGTATTTTGCTTCCCACGATGTAGATTTCGCAAGTCCATCATCGCGCGGAATTTCGTTTGACGAACTCGAAGGCTTGCTGGACGGAATCCCTGCACGCAGGAAATTGTTACTCATGGATGCTTGTCATTCCGGCGAAGTGGACAAGGAAGAATCCGTTTTAGTTGCCTCAAGCGCTGACCGCAAAGGAATACTCACAAGCCGTGCTTTTAAGCAAAGAGGACTTCGCAAAAAAACTTTGGGCCTCGAAAACTCGTTTGAATTGATGCAGACTCTGTTCGCCGATCTTCACCGCGGGTCTGGAGCGATAATCATCGCTTCTGCCGGCGGCGCAGAATATGCCTTTGAGTCACCGGAATGGAATAACGGCGTCTTTACTTATGCGCTACTGGAAGGTATGAAAAAGAAATCGGCCGATGCCGACAAAAACCGACGGATTATGGTAACAGAACTTCGCGACTATGTCGTCGAACGTGTCAGTCATTTGACGCAAGGCAAACAACACCCGACGGCGAGAAAAGAGAACCTCGAATTTGATTTTGTAATTCACGAGTAAACCGAATTCAAGACATAGTGAGCGTTGTCAATGTCATTCAGAGTCCCGCCTTAAAGCGAGGCGAAAGATCTGTTTTGAACCCTTCAACGTAATTAGAAAGAACTTTATGAAAATCATCCTGACTATATCCCTTCTTCTCATTTTGAATTCAACTCTCGGATGTAAGTCCCCTGCCAATTTGCATGACGCAGCAATGAAAGGCGATACGACAGCCATCAAACAATGCCTGGATAGAGGAGTGTCTGTTAATTCCAGGCGCGGTGATGGAAGAACCGCTTTACATATTGCCGCGGAAATAGCGGATACCAACCTTGCTGCATTTCTTATCCAAAAAGGCGCCGCGATCAATGAAACGGATTCCGCGGACCTAACTCCCCTTCATCTTGCTATGGGCAAATTTGCACCAACACTAGATGAATTGGCCAACGAATTTGATAGAAATAGACCGGCTATCACGAAATTTCTTTTATCTCACGGCGCAAACGCCAATGCCGTCGACAAATTTGGTTGGACTCCACTTCATTGGGCGGCCTATTGGAATCAAACTAATAGCATTCGATTTCTTTGTGAAAGAGGAGTTGATCCCAACATAGAAACGAGCCGACAAAAAACACTTGAGTCGGTTATTGGGAGATCCGATGACCAAAGCTCCTCCCCATATTCTTTTGAAAACATTACCTTTCCAAGAGGCTCTACGCCCTTGGATATTGTGGCCACGGGAAGTAAAAATACAAAAGAAATGCAGCGTTATTTTGGCCGTTGTGGCGCTTTTATGTTATTAAAACAATTTGGAGCTACTCAGAAATTGACACATAGGGGATTTTGTGAGATCGATTCAAATGTCGTTAAATCTTCAACGTCTACGGTACCGATCATTACTGGAGACAGCACAAACGGAATGCTGATAACAGGAAGAATTAGGTCGCCTGATTCAATCGGCCATAGTTTTTCTGATTCTTTGAAATCTGAAATTCAAGCCGTCATCGATGCTAACGCCGCTTCAATTCACAGTTGTTACTCTCGTGAGTTTAAGAAAACACACGACCTGAAAGGTTTTCTCACCCTTAAAATTACAATCAATCAGGCCGGTAAGGTTTCCGGTTTAAGCTCGTCAGTAAATACAATTGGCGATGTTGTAGCGATATGCGCACAGAAAAAAATAAGAAATTGGAATTTTCCAAAAAGCGCTCAAATCATTACGATCACTCTGATATACGGTTTTGATAAATTCCTAAAATTTGAACCGGCATACGAACTTTAGTTTCGTCAATTTTTTGAATTACCTCGCCCACATCGTTGGTATTTTGGATCATGAACCGGATTTCATCACCGGCGCGATTATGCCCGACCTAATGAGTGCCTGGGATCGCCATTATCGTTTTACACTCAAGTCCATTCCGCAAAATGAATTACTATTCAAAGGCATTGCGTTTCATTTGAAGTGCGATCAATTTTTTCACAGCGGGGCTTTTTTCAAACAGAACAATGAATTTACGTACGCCCTTTGCGTTAAGCATGTTCCCAAAAATATTAATTGCCGGCTCTTTTTTGCATCCCACGTTTTAGTCGAAATTATTTTAGATCATTGCCTGCTCAATCATTATCCTGAATTGGCAAGCCGGCTGTACGCCAAATTGTCGGAAACCGATTACAATAAAATTCAATCCGTCTTAGGAAGTCACTTTAATAACCCCTTGTCCGGGTTTGACTGTCATTGGAACAACTTCATGAAATGGAGATTTTTGGAATCGTACAATACGCTGGAGAACTTAAAAACGCCCCTAGAGCGAATGCTCATTCGCGCGGGGCAGGCCTCCATCGTGCATCTGCCGTCTTTTGACGAAGTTCTTATGCCGTCCTATTGGCAAATTCTAAAAACGGCACCCGCCTGGCTTCAGGAGTATTTAGAATTTTGTAAAGTTCAAACGGTAACTTAATACCCGCACGACGACCTTACCGCGTCAAACAATTCGATCTATATCCCACGCTTTTTTTTCTTAGTGGATTGACCGGTATGCAGTGGACAAGTTTCAGTCGGTTGGTATTTGGCGTTGAATACTTCTTTTATTTTTTTCGGGCATGTGCGGATGACAAGTTGTCCGGAATCCTCACAAATTTCCAGCCTCACGACGCCGGCCGGTATTTCAAAATCTTCAACTGGCAGATCCATCGCCTTATGAGCATTGGCCATAAAACGCCCCCACATAGGTGCGGCAATCACCTCGCCGGGATTCCGGCTGCTCAGATTCAGTTCGTAGGTATCGTATCCGATCCAAACGCCCGCCACCATTTGAGGCGTATACCCAATGTACCATCCGTCCGACCATTTTTGGGTTGTTCCTGTCTTTACACCCGCAGGACGATCAAATCCATATTTTCGGGCAAGACGCCCGGAGCCCACGGGCAAATCAATACTCGATTTCATCATGTCCGCCATGATGAACGCGGTTTCCTCGCTGAGAACTTCTTTATACTTTGGACGATTTTGATAAATTACATTTCCATCTTTATCCGTTATTTTGAGAATGGCCACAGGCTCAACATGGATCCCCTTATTTGCAAAAGCGCCGTAGGCCGAAACAATTTGAATGGGTACGACATCAAATACACCCAAGGCCAAAGCATCTACGGGCTGCAGCAGGGTCTTGATTCCCATTTTCGTTGCGTAGTTGATGACCTGCGCCGGTGGAACAACTTCCTGCATGAGTCGAATGGCCACTAAGTTGAGTGACCGTGCAAGTCCTTCTCGTAAGGAGGTTGGCCCGCCTCGGTTTCCATCGTAGTTTTGTGGAGTCCAGCGTTTACCATCTTCCAGGATGATCACCACATCTTGATTCAGCAACTTATAATTGGGTGAATAGCCGTTGTCAATCGCGGCTGTATAGAGAAACGGCTTAAAGGTCGATCCCGGCTGACGAGCAATCTGCGTCACATGATTGATTTTATATTTCGAAAAATCGCGACCACCGATCATGGCAAGGATGTGACCGTTCGTTGGATCAAGTGCCACGAACCCGGACTGAACTAGTCCATAAAACCGGCAAAGCGAATCCACTTGTTTTCGATTTCTTAATAGCCCGTCAACTTGATTTTTTGGCAACCCTTCACGTGCGAGATACTTTGGCAATAGGGTTTTGTAATTCTTGAAGATGTACTCCGCGCCGAATTTATCCAAAGTCAAAAAACGCTCTTTCACATTTTCCCGATACGCGTTTTCCGCTGCGGTCTGGGCGCGGGTATCCAGCGTGACAAAAACCTGTAGGCCGTCTTCGTAGATATTAAAATGCAAACTGTCGGAAAGAACCTCCAGTTCGCGCCGGACGTATTCTGTAAAATAAGGAGCATCGCCAATCGCCTCGCGCGCGGACCGTTCGACATGGATCACAAAAATATTTCGTGCATGATCGTATTGGTCGGGTGTAATGTAACCCACATCGGCCATGCGCCGAAGGACGATATTTTTGCGCTCATGGGCGGCATCTATATTGTTCGCAAAATACGACGGAGCCTGGAGGTGTCCCACGAGAAAGGCGGACTCCTCAAGTGTCAATGCATGCGCATCCTTATTAAAAAAAATCTTCGATGCCGATTGTATCCCGTACGCACCCAATCCAAAGTGCATGTGCGTAAGATACATCTCCATGATTTCATTTTTGGAATAGGTTCGTTCGATCTGAATCGCCGTAAGTACTTCTTTGAATTTGCGTGTCCATGTTTTTTCAAAACTCAGATAGAGATTTCGCGCCAATTGCTGTGTGAGGGAGCTAAACCCTTCTTTATTGCTCATCGCAGCCACGTTAACCAGAGCCGATTTCACAAAACGAATGATATCCACACCCCAATGGTCAAAGTAGCGATGATCTTCGGTAGCCAATAGAGCCTGGACCACTGCGGGAGGAATCTGGTTAAGTGGTATGCGTGTTCGTCGTTCTTTAAAAAACTCCTTTATGATTTTCCCGTCGACCGAGTAAACTTTTGTGGAGAGTTTGGGGTCGTAAACTTCAAGCTGAGTTATCGAAGGTAGATCCGATGCAAAATACCATGCGAAGCCTCCAAACGTAAGGACAGCAAAAAGGAGGGCACTCAAAAATAACCGAATCCCGGCCTTCAAATAATTCCCGGAAGGCGGCTTATCTTTTTTCTTGGGCTTGACCGGTATGCGTCGAACCGCTTGTGAATGGTCCGTTGAATTTGGCTCGTCCAATTACTCTCCCCAGGCTGGAGTTAATCCATGATCCTTCACGCCAATCACGTTTAGCACCCGCGCGGCGATAAAGTCAGCCAGTTCTTCGATGGTGACCGGCTTGTTGTAAAAAGCCGGCATAGCCGGAACAATGACGGCTCCGGCTTTTGCAAGTTTTAGCATATTCTCAATCTGGATAATATTCATCGGCGATTCCCGCGGTACAACCACTAGCGGCGTTCTTTCTTTGAGCGCCACATCCGCCGCGCGTTCAATCAGGTTGGAGGCAAATCCATTCGCGATGCCGGCCATCGTTTTCATGGAACAGGGTATTACAATCATCGCTTTGCGATTGACCGTACCGCTGCCAATGGGCGCCGACACCGAATCAACGGGATATTGACGTAATTTACCGCGCGTTATGCTTTCCCCATAACAGGTTTTGAAAAACTCATTGATGCCTCGCGTATCAAGATCCCAATCCATTTCGAGTTTGAAATTGATTACCCCCGCATCGGAAATCACAAAATCGACATCATGACCGGCGCTTAGCATATAGCGTAGCAGCCGTATCGCGTAAATCGTACCGCTCGCACCCGTGACGGCGACTATATAACGATCATTCATGCTTTTGCTCCTTCGTTAGACCAACCACTCCCATGATAAAAACCAACGCCGCAATGAAGAGAACCAATGGATTAATTGACGTCTTGTCACCATACCAATTTTGCGGTTCCGTGTTATTAAATAGAAATACAACGCCATTGTTAATCGAATGCATTATTATCGTCGGATAGATACTCTGGCAAACGTAAGCGACCCAGCCGAGAGCGATCGCGATCGTAAATATTTGAATTCCGCCCCATGGATTCAGATGGATTAACGAAAATATGACGCTTGAAATTAGAATGGAATAAAAGGCCCTCATTTCTTTTTCTAAGGATCCCTGAAGCATGCCTCGAATAAGCATCTCTTCGGAAACCCCTGCGAAAATCACGGCCGCTGAAAAAAGCAGTAGACCTTGCAAAGGTCCAACAATCTTAAACTCGGCTTCAAGCCTTGCCATGACTCGATCGGAAAGCAATTCAGGAAACACACTTCCGAGTGTACGGTCCAGAAAACCGTTAATGCTCGGTCCGATGACTTTGTCAAGGCCATCGGTCAAAACAACCAGGCCGATCGCAACCAAAACCGCGTATAGCGCGACCCTTCCTGAAACCGGATTAAATCTAAAAAGATCTTTCAGGCTAATAGCACGGTTAAACATTATCGCCGGCACTGGAAAAGCGACTGTTCCGATCAGCAGGCCCACAGCCTGCAAGGTTTTATAGGAATCCCCTGCAAACGAAGAAAACAAAATAAAGATGGACGAAATTAGAAACCCTGCGCCGACACCGGCGAATACATACAGATAGGTTTTGTTCAAGCTATTGGGCATATTCAAAAATTAGTTTTCGACAACAATATTTCGGCGAATTTTTCTAAACCGGTCTGATCTTCGTTGTCAAAACGACCCACGGTGGGGCTGTCCAAATCTAGCACACCAATTAGTTTTTCATCCTTTACGAGTGGAATGACAATTTCGGAATTGGATGCGGAATCGCACGCGATATGACCAGGAAATTTATGCACATCCTCGACGACGTTCGTCTTGCGTTCTTGAGCTGCCGTTCCGCAGACACCCCGGCCCATGGCAATGTGAACGCAAGCCGGCTTTCCTTGAAATGGGCCAACGATCAATTCATTTTGTTTGTACAGATAAAACCCGGCCCAATTGACATCCGGCAAAATGCTGTAGAGAAGCGACGAGGCGTTGGCAAGATTCGCAATCGTATCCGTTTCGCCGTCTAAGAGAGACTCGAACTGTAAATTCAATTGGCGATAGAGCTCCTTCTTATTCGATGAAACCACAATTTTCGATTCAACCATCTTCTCTCCGTTTTTTTATGTTATATAAAAAGCAGGTTAAACTCAAAAAAAAAGCTGCCCCAAATTGGAACAGCTTGACAAAAATTAGGCCGCAACCTTTCGATAGTTTCGGCGACGCCGATAGCGTTCCGGATGCCTTTTGTAGTAGTGTCCAAGTGATTCACCCACAAGGCTGCCGACAGCGACTGCTAAGAACAGAATCACGAGGCTCAAAATAATTCCGTCATCTACCAATATGCCTTCTGCATGAATGCCGACCATGGCTAGAAAATAAAATCCAAAAAAAGTTAGCGGTGTTGTCCACCGCCACGCCCAATAACATTTTTCCAAATGGGCATTTCCGCGCAAAATAGCAGGGTTATGAAGTCCTTCGCGACGCTGCATCAGGAGCGGCCACGCAATGGCTAGCCATCCGCCTATTATAATCCCACTTACGATGAATTCTGCCATAATACCATCCTTCCATTGAGATCCGATAAATCAATGTACCTAATATTTATTCATTTGGTCAATAAAAATAATGAAATAAGGATAATTTGTGTAAACTGAAGTCAACGGTATCGGGACCGTTAACTTTCTACTTGATGAGAAGCTTCATTTTCAATATCATCGGCGGAATGAAAAATGTATTCAACATGCGTTGGCGAAGTGGATACACTAAAAACAATAAGGAATGAATGGAAATTCTTCTCTCATTTATCGATCTATTTCTAAATTTAGACAAACACCTGAACGATGTTATTATTCAGTATGGTACTCTGACTTACTTTATTTTGTTTGCCATTATCTTTTGTGAAACAGGTCTGGTTGTAACGCCTTTCCTGCCCGGGGATTCCCTGCTCTTTGCGGCGGGCGCAATTGCAGCCCTTGGCTCACTCGATGTCGTCAGTGTCTGCGGGCTCCTGATCAGCGCCGCCATCCTTGGCGACTCGACCAATTATTTCATCGGTCGAACGATTGGCCCAAAAATATTCGCGCAGGAAAACGTTCGTTTTCTGAATAAGCAGCATCTCGCGCGGGCCCACGAATTTTATGAAAAACATGGCGGAAAAACGGTGATTTTTGCGCGTTTCATGCCTATCCTCAGGACGTTTGCTCCCTTTGTGGCAGGACTCGGTTCTATGTCCTATCGCAAATTTATTTCCTATAGCGTTTTCGGTTCCATAATCTGGATTTCTACATTTACGTTGGGTGGATTCTATTTTGGCAATATTCCGATTGTTAAAAATAATTTTACGCTGGTCATCTTGGCCATATTGGTTTTGTCGGTAATGCCGGCGGTGATTGAATTTATTAAACATCGTAAAAAAAAATAGGATACGTTCGTATGTTAACTTCCATGACTGTTGACCGATTCTTAGACGAACTCGCATCCCAATCGGCTGCGCCGGGCGGCGGAAGTGTTTCCGCATTAAGCGCTTCGTTGGGCTCTGCTCTGACCGCCATGGTTTGCCGTCTCACCGTGGGTAAAAAAAAATACGCCGAGGTGGAATCGGATATTCAAAGCGTGCTCTCGGCGATCGAGAAAATTCGCCCGCAATTTACTTCCCTGATTGATAAAGATACCGATGCCTTTAATAACGTCATGATGGCCTTTGCACTTCCGAAAGAATCGGATGAACAAAAAACGATCCGTCAAGAAGCTATTGAAAGCGCAACTAAAAAAGCCACGATGATTCCGCTTCGTGTGATGGAACTCTGTGAGGAAGCTATGGGTCTGTCTCGGATCGCCGTTGGAAAAGGCAATACCAATGCAGTCTCCGATGCGGGCGTGTCCGCCCTTATGATATCGGCCGGTTGCCGAGGAGCGTATTACAACGTGCGCATTAATTTGGGAAGCATCAAAGACGCGCATTTTAAACAAGAGATATCTCAAAAGGCTGAAGCAATCTTGCACTCGGTGGCATCGCACGCCGAGGCCATCGGAAAAAGCGTTGAAACACGGTTTTGAATGGCACCCTGCCGGGTTTCAGTCAATGCCTTGAGCAAATAATTTAGAGTATAATGTCCGATCCCATCAAAATAATTCTCCTCGCAGCGGGCTTGATTGCATTCACCGGGCTTCTGTACTGGAGTCGAAATTCTAAGAAAAACATTCGTTCACGGCGCGAGCGTCTCAAAAAAAACTGGAAGGACCGTTTGGAATGAGCGAAAAAAATCTTGATAAACAGTCGCTCATCAAAGGCGAAGTAGAAGACGATGTGCAGCGCAAGCTATTGGAGCTCTCGACACTCTTCGAAATGAGTCAACTCCTGAATTCGTCTCTCAATCTCAATTCCATCGTAGACAATATCCTTCTTTCGCCTATGGGACGCATGATGATTAATAAGGGTCTATTCCTACTACACCGTGAGGAACAGAATTTTGAGATTCTCACGCTCAAAGGTCTGTCGCGCGATCTTTTGGAGAAAAAAATTGTTCTGACGGATCTGCCCCAAAAACCGTTTCTCCTACAGGAAGTGGCCGGAAAAGACTGGCTCCCTTTTTTTGAAAGCCAGGGACTCATGCTTTTTGTGCCCATTACGCTGCGCAACGACACCATCGGCCTTGTCGTGTTTGGAAAAAAATTGATAGGCGGAAAATATCTCGAGAGCGAGATCGAATTCCTCAGTTCGCTGGCCCATATTGCCGCGTCCAGCATTCACAACGGTGTTGTGTTTGAGGAATTGCGCACGGTCAATCAGAAACTTGACAAAAAAATTCAGGAATTGAATACTCTATTTGATATTGGTAAAGCTCTAAATGCGTCTCTGGATTCGGCAAAAATATTGAAATTACTTTCCTACGGCCTGATGGGTGAACTCATGGCCCAAAAATTCATGATCCTAATTCGTCGCAGTACATCGGTGGAAATTGCGGAAAATCGAGGCTTTGCGGGTGTCGCGGTGGATGATGCCTTTGTCACCGCCGCTTTTAGTTATTCCCACCCCTATTCGATTGATCAGTCCCAGGATGATTTTCATCCAAAGCTTATGGAAAACGATATCATTGCCGTCGTGCCGATGAAGGCTCAAGATACGACCAAGGGCATGATACTCCTGGGGAAAAAATTTAACGACAAAAGTTATTCTCGGGATGAATTGGATTTTATCCATACGCTTGGAAATCAGGCCATGATCTCGCTTGAGAATGCTTG
>JANNSF010000039.1:0-9379 GCA_031402315.1 bacterium
TACCAAAGCCCAGTACCACAAATTTGAAGGACAGTGGGCAGAGTACGTGAAACTGCCTTTTGGAGACCACACACTCGAAATCAACGCCCAAGGAGGACTGATTCCGACAAAAGTTGACAGTTTTTACAATTTTTTTGCGGGTGGGCTTATTGGCCTCAAGGGCTATTCTTTTTATAGTCTTGAAGGTCGCCATTTGGCAATCATCAATTCCGCCTACCGTTTCCCGATTTGGAAACAAATTGACACACGCCTTGCGCAAGTCTACTTTGATAAGATCTTTGGTGCCGTTACATTCGGTTATGGAAATGCCTGGTATGATAAAACAACATGGAGTACGGTGAGCAACTTCAAACGGGATATTGGCTTCGAATTACGCATGGAAATGTATTCGTATTATGTCTACCCGACTCGCTTAACCTTCAATGCTGTTTATGGTTTGGACCGTTTTAAGAGTTTTGGATCTTTGGTTTCAGTCG
Source organism: bacterium (assembly GCA_031402315.1). Lineage (GTDB taxonomy): Bacteria > CLD3 > CLD3 > SB21 > SB21 > JANNSF01. The sequence goes on from JANNSF010000039.1 coordinate 477, forward strand.
CCGATCCTATCACCAATGAGATTCGTTCGGTCCGGCAAGTAGTAACGAACGGAAGAGAGTGGCGATATTATCTTACCGTTCTTTTTGGGTTTAGTCTTTTCGATTAGAACATGAAAAAACCCGACTTTTTAAATCGGGTTTTGCGGGCGCGACGAGACTCGAACTCGCAACTTCTGCCGTGACAGGGCAGTGCTCTAACCAATTGAACTACGCGCCCATTAAAGCGGTGCAATGATACTATAAGACCTCCCGAAAAGCAAGATTTTTTTGTCTGAAATAGACTTTTTTGATATCATTTTTTAGTATTTCTAAGTGCCTCAATTCCAAGCAAATAACTTATGAATCCAAAACCGCTAATTTGCCCCATACAAACTGGTGCTACCACCGAACCCTTTCGAAACTCTTCGCGGGATGCAATATTCGATAAATGCACTTCTACGACGGGTATTTTTATTGATTTTATGGCGTCCCGCAACGCAATGGCGTAATGCGCAAAAGCGCCGGGATTGAACACAACGCCATCTTGAGTGAGTCGTGCCCTATGTAGTGCATTGATCAATTCACCTTCGATATTTGACTGATAGAATTCAAACTGGATATCCTGGAATTTTTGACTTAGGAACATTCGCAGGTCTTCAAGATTCTCCTTGCCGTATACGCCCGGTTCCCTCTCGCCAAGAAGATTTAGATTAGGGCCATTTAAGATAAGGACATTCATAACCGAACTTACACTATTTCCTTTTCTTGGTCAATTCTTTACGCGCCTCATCCAATTGTCTCCGGGCCCTCAAGTGTTCGGCAAGAGTTTTTGTGAAAATGTGTTTTCCCTTTCCGTCTGCGACCATATACAAATAATCCGTCTTTGCGGGATAAAGGGCCGCCATAATGGATGCTTTTCCGGGATTATTTACAGGTCCAGGCGGTAATCCACTATACTTGTATGTATTGTAAGGACTGTCAATCTCCAAATCCTTGTTGAATAAGCGACGCGGACCGTCTGGTATGATAAACTGAATCGTCGGATCCGCTTGTAAAAGCAACTTACGTATCAAGCGGTTATGATAAACCGAAGAAACGAGATAGCGTTCCTCATCATCGCCGGTCTCACCTTCAATAATTGAAGCCAGCGTAACAACATTACGCGAACTTAATTGAAGTTGCTCGGCACGTTTTCTCAAATTCTCATCGTAGAATTCGATAAATTGTCCAACCATGAGCCTTACAATGTCCTTAGCGCTTGTACCGGGGTCAATAAAATACGTATTAGGCATAAGGTAGCCGAAAAGCGAGCTGTCCGTGATCCCCATTTCACGACACATCCCTGTATCCGCCACGGCACGAACAAATTTCGTGGAATCTAATGGAAGCTTTGACGATAACAGCGATACAATGGACCTTAAGTTTCTACCCTCAGGAATAGTAATTCGCACGCTTTGGGGAACCGCGTTTTGAAGTATTCGGAGCAATTGATGATTGGAGCAATGAGCCGGGAGTAAATATTGCCCGGCCTTAAGGTTGCGCTCTGAATTGAGATACCGTGCCGCTAAAGTAAACAGTCGAGCGTTTTCAATCACTCCACTCTCCTCTAGGATGCGGGAAATTTCATTGAGCGTCGAGCCTTTTGGGACCACAATGAGTAGTTTCTTATCTAGCGTGAGCTCTTCCAGCTTAATTTCCGGAGCATTATAAAGTATGATCTTATAAAATCCGAAAATGGCAAGAAGACCAATAACGACAAAAAAACCAAGCCCGGAAAAGACGATTGTTAGTTTCTTATTTCGTAGCTCCGCGCGCGAATCTTCAAGTTTCAAATAAACCTCGTGTTTGAACCGTCAAAAACGCGCCATTATAGATAAAAGAACTTTCGAAATCAATTTTTTTTAGATTTGCCCTTTCATAAAACGAGAAACCACTTCCCCCTTGGAATTTACATGCAACTTTTTATAAATATTTTTGATATGGAATCGCACGGTATCAATCGAGACAGCCATCTGATCCGAAATCATCTTGTAACTTAATCCATCGACCAAAGCTTGCACAACTTGCCGTTCCTTAGCCGTCAATTCGGCCGGATCACCTATCGGTTGTTTTGGATTGAAATAATGAATCACTTTTCTTGCAATCTGAGGAGACATCGGAGCACCTCCCAAATACAAAGTCTCAACAGCTTCCTTAAGTTCATCGAGTGGCGTATTTTTTAGTAAGTATCCGGAGGCCCCAGCGCATAGGGATTGAAAAATCTTTTCTTCGTCGTGGTAAATGGTCAACATAATAATATCAATTTCTGAAAATGATTTTTTTATTTTTCGAATCCCGTCAATACCGCTCATGCCCGGCAATTGAATGTCCATCAAAATGATATCCGGAATCTTTTTTTGATCGAGGCTTTCCAACATAAGTTCCACAGAATCTACCGCGGCAATAAACTGGATATTAGATTGTATACTCAAATACGTTTCTATCGCTTGACGAATACCGACGTCATCTTCCACCATGGCGACTTTGATCATAGAACCAGTCTTTGATTTCTTTTCATTAAAATACGCCATAGACTAAACTTCCGTAACTACATGAAGATGTAATTCTGATGCTGCCAAAGTCTGAGACTTTACTTCTTTCCATCCAGTTCGATGACCGGCATAATCATCTCCTCCATCGAAATACCTCCATGCTGAATCGTATCATTGTAATGGTTCAGGTAGTGGTGGTAATTAGTCGGATACACGAAATAATAGTCTTCTTTGGCAATGATATAACTTGTATTAACCCCACGCGCCGGAAGTTTATATTCTAAAGGATTTTTCATGAAGAATGCGTGTTTAGGATTTGCTTTTATGTTCTTGCCGTATTTGTACCGCAAGCTTGTCGATGTTTCACGATCACCAATAACCTCCGTACCATGCATGCTGCGAATACTCCCGTGATCCGAAGTGATGACAACGGTGCAATCAAGTTTGGCCAGTTTTTTCAAAGTTTCAAAGATTGGGGAATGAACAAACCATGAATTGCTCAACGAGCGGTATGCGGATTCCGATGGAGCAATTTCTTTCAGCACGTTCGAGTCGCTCCGCGTATGAGCTAGAATATCAAGAAAATTGACGACAATAGCATTCAGATGGGAGGCATGGACATAGCTTTCAATGTTGTCCTCGAGTGATTTCGCCTGCTCCATATTTAGGATTTTAAAATATCGGGCTTCCTCTTGGATAGGCGCACGGTTAAGCTTGAGTTGATATTCCAGGAGTTCTTTCTCGAAACGATTTCGACTAGAATCATCTTCTTCACCTTTTGACCATATTTCCGGAAATTTTTTTTCAATTTCTGAGGGAAACAACCCACTAAATATGGCGTTGCGTGAATATGGTGTTGATGTTGGTAAAATAGAGTAGTAGTAGCTCTTTCTAAGATTAAAAAACTCACGCAAAATTGGCTCAAATCCGAGCCATTGATCCAGTCTTAAGCAGTCAATAACGATGAATACTACACGTCGTCGGGCGGCGAGCTTTGGGAAAACAAATTTCTTAATAATATCGTTCGATAGGTCCGGCGATGCGTCCGTACGCTGATTGAGCCAGCTCAAATAGTGGCGTTCTATAAACTTCCCGAATTCCGCGTTGCATGTTTTCTTCTGCTCGCGCAACGTTTCTTGAAGACCCAAATCCGAAAACTCATCCATTTCAATATCCCACTGTGTTAGTGCTTCGTGAATCCCAAACCAATCACGAAAGGTCATCTCGCCCATCAGCCGTTGTGAGATGCGGTTGAATTCTTGAATATAGTCCCGCGAAATTTTCTGACTTGTTATTTCTCGAGATTCCAAAATTTGTTTACAAGCCATCAGTATTTGGCTTGGATTGACCGGCTTGGTGAGGTAAAGGTCAATTTTTTTCCCAATCGCCTCCTCCATCAATCGTTCTTCCTCGTTTTTAGTAATCATCACAACCGGTAAGGAAGGATTAATATTTTTTATCTCTTCCATTGTCGTCAATCCGTCTTTACCTGCCATCATCTCGTCCAGGAGAACAAGATCAAAGTGGTTTTTCTGGATATGGCTGATCGCGTCTTCGCCATTGGTCACCGGCGTTACATCGTAGCCTCTCTGTTCAAGAAAGAGAATGTGAGGTTTGAGAAGGTCAATTTCGTCGTCCGCCCAGATTACTTTCTTCTTTTGCATCTTCGGATTCCTATTTTAATGGGTACACGTTCCGGTGGTAGCAATGTTCTGGTCGAATCCCCTATTGTAGGTACGTTGTCGTCATCTATAACTCGGATTCGATGGTCCAGCCCCATTAGACATCCATGATGTCCGATAAGATCTCGGAATTCTCACGTACTTTGTCAAAGTGATGGCGGACCTGGGAAAGATGATCGCCGAATTTATGAAGGGCTTGATCCATTGTTTTTTGATCGGCCGTTCGGAAGAAAATATCCATAAGCTGTTGTTCGAATGTTCGCTCCGTTTCAACATCGCCAAGTATCATATCCAATTCCCCTATCACCAATTCAAACATACGAATCTTGTAACTCAGAAGTTCCAAAATGCGTGACTCTATTGTATCGGCCACTGAAAAATTGAAAACAAATACATCTTTTGTTTGTCCGAGTCGGTGCACACGCCCAATTCGCTGCTCCACGCGCATGGGGTTCCAGGGTAAGTCAAAATTAATAACCTGCGAACAAAACTGCAGATTAAGGCCCTCGCCACCGGCCTGCGTACTGATTAGAATTTGTTTTGAAGTGCGAAACCGTTCGATCGCGTCGCGCCGTGCCTGGGTCCCTGAGAGACCTCCGTGAAATAGCTCCGTTGAAAATCCTTCGCTCTCCAGTTCGATTTGCAATTGCTTCATCGTATCAATGAACTCAACAAAGATGATCGTCTTATCCGGAAATTTCTTCATGAGCTCGATTACCGCAGCATTTTTACGACTCTGCCCAACGCCATCGCAGAGTTTGATGAAGTATTCTAGTCGTTCTTTTGCTTTAGCCGGATAGTTTCGATTAAGAAAATTTTGCAACGTTCGCTTCGTCGCCTGAGGGCTTGAGCACACCTCCCGCTGGAGCGTTATAAGCGAGAGAATATGGCCTTCAAAATTAGTTTCGCGGCTGAATTCTTCCCGGATGTAATTGCTAACACCGTCGTAGAGTTCTCGCTCGATTTTTGTCAGATCAAGATGATAGATCGCCGCCTTGCGAGGGGGAAGATTGATCCCTACTTTATCGCGGCGATTGCGAATCATGACGTCTTGAAGGATATGTTTCAATTGATCCTCATTATTTGGCATTCGTGGATCATCCTTCATCATGAATTTACGTTTAAAGGATCGAACGGTTCCAAATAGACCTGGTTTCAGGATGGTTACCAAACTGTACAACTCGGTCAGATCGTTGTGCACGGGAGTGGCCGTCAGGAGCAGCACGTACTTCTTTCGCAGCTGATTGACAAATTTGAATCCGATGGTATTTCGATGTTTAAGCCGATGGGCTTCATCCACAATGAGCAAATCAAAATCCCGTGACAACAGTATGTTTGCAGCCGTCTTACGCTTGGCCATGTCGATAGATGCAATTATCTTTGGAGCCCGCCAATCTTCTTCTTTCTCAGGCGCAATAAAATGTTCTCCAAATTTAACTAACAGCTCATCTTGCCATTGGCCAACAAGCGATGCCGGCGTCAAGATCAGTATAGTCCGTGCTAGGTTTCTTTCGATCAGCTCTTTTGCGATTATACCGGCCTCGATTGTCTTCCCCAAACCTACCTCATCCGCCAGCAATGCCTGTCCGCGCATCCGCCGAAGCGCCTCCAGAGCCGTTTCAATCTGATAGTCGTAGTGTGTGATATTGAGATCATTGATTGAGATCAGCCGATCAAAGCCCGTAATGAGTTGCAAGCGCTCAACTGCCAGTCGCAAGTTATAGTTTTCAATACTGTCATAATGCTTCTTTGACAAAACGGCCCCATAAGTCATATCGACTTTAACTTCGACTTCCGGCAATTCAATATTCTCTTTTTTGAAGAAGTCGAGGTGCATCGCCTGCGTTTGAAAGTCGTAGCCACAACGAAAACACTCCGCAATGGATACCGTATCCAGCCATCCGCAACGCGGACACCGTTTGGATTGAATACCACGTGCCGAAGTCTTAAAACGCCGGGTGAATTTGTCCCCCTCAGGAATCTCCAGCCACTCAAATCGCTCTTTTTTCTTCTTTTGGCCTATTGGTACATCGACTGTTTCATTAGTATTTTCGATCCCGTCAAATCTCGATTTATCGTTGGCTTTTGTTTTCAATACTCTCTCTACTTCATTTTTGCATAAATATGGGTAAACCCGTCAAAACTATTCTCACGAAGGGTCAATGTATCCCTCTTCAGGTTTACAATTTGTTTTTTACTAGTTCCCTTAATTTCAAGTATCACTTGATTTGTTTCTGAAAAAATGCCTTTTCCGGTGTAACAAAAATACATATTTTTATATGTTACGGAATCTTTGCTGAAATAAAAAATGGCATGGTCTATTGTAAAGAGTATGCTACGATCCTCTTGACGTTTTACGGCATCAAGCTGACTGTCCGTCATCCCGCCGTGGGTCTCAACCCATTTCCATCGGCCATAGAGCATGGTCTCGTCAAACGCATCCTTCTGAAGCGTGAGTAACAATAGTATCGATAGAATTTGCATGGGGCCTGTTAAAAATACTTACTGCATGAAATTATAAAAATTATTACCTTTATAAAAGTAAAAACTAACCGAATTTCAATTGACCTGGTATTCTTTTCCTCCATTAATCTTTATTACCGTCGCCCAGCACGAGACGGCCGTTGTTCTTTGGTTTCGGCTACTTACACCTTATTTTGACGGGTGGTGGCCACCCGCATGGATTACTTTTGTGACAGTCTCTGTAATCGACCTCATTTGGCTTTACCTTCTATTTTTTGTTTTTCGTGCGTCGCTTACAAAAATATCCCATTGGCCACGAATTCAGACCTTTCTGGAAAATCTCCAGCAAAAACACTGGTTTCACAAAATAGCAAGCCTATTCGTCAAATCGGAAGTAGTATCAATTCACAAGGAGTCTAAATTTAAAACCTTTATTCGAAATTCTGGCTACCTGGGAATATTCCTATGCGGCTCAATCCCCGGACCGGGCATAAAGGAAATTGGGATTGTAATGGCACTTACGCCGAAATACAAGGATCGCGGCTTTTGGCTTATTTATGGCGGCGGGCTTATCAAAACGACTATGACGCTCTTGGTCTATGGTGGAATCTACCATGCTATAGAGTCACTTATATTTGCTTAAGTTAAAATCGGATCACTCAAATAAGGAGGATACTATGGGAGGAGTCATCGTTGGTCTTATCGCGATTGGAATCGGCATTCTGCTGATTTATTTGCGCAAACAGAATCAAGGAAAATTGCTTGACATCAAATTTGTCAAAACGTCTACTGCCCAGGAGCTTCAGGAGATGTGCGCCGCTATTAAGGAAAGCATGAGCCAAAGCGGAGGCTTCAAACAGCAGTCTGAAGTCAAGGGGCTTGTGAAGTGCGATAAACCATTGCACGGCGAGTTGTCAAAAAAACTATGTGTGTTTTACGAGATGAACGTCGAAGAGCGCTACGAAGAAACTTATTATGAAACCGATCAACAAGGCAACCGTCACCGCAAAACACGCACCGGAACGACTTCCGTGGCAAGCAATTCTCAACGAATACCTTTTTACGTACAAGACGCAACCGGAAAAATTCTGGTTAATCCCGAAGGAGCGGATTTAGAAGGCACGCAAGTGGTCAGTAAGTACGAACAAAACTTTTCTGCTGGACGCGTAAGTTTTGGCGGATTTAGTCTTAGCGTTTCTGCCGGAAGTGGTGATCGAAGAGTGCTGGGATATCAATTCACCGAGAAGATATTAGAAGTAGACCGAAATGTTTATGTCTTGGGTGATGCAGCCGATACATCGGGCTCGCTTCAGATGCAAATGCCGGACGAGAAGGGAAAGCCTTACATCATCACTTATAAATCAGAAGAACAACTTACCTGCGATACTGAATCATCAATAAACATGATGATGTACGGTGCTATTGCTTGCTTTATCATTGGCGCTTGTGCGATTGTATATGGCTTGATGGCGAAATAGGTCGATACGTGTTCAATTTGTTCTTTTTGTTTAGGCGCTTTCCTGCAGATAGAGTTATAATTCTAATTGTTCACCCTCTTTAGAAATATGAAATCCGGCGCCTTCGATTTTTTGTGTGACTGCACTATTTTTGTGCAAAACGGGATTCGTGTGATTGAAGTGAATAAAATGGATTTTATTTTTTTCTGAAGTCGGTAAGAGACGAAAGCGTTCAATACTTTCAGTTATGAAGGGATGTGGAATCTCACTCATTGGACGGCCGGGAACTTCGCCATCTTCATAAAATGTGCCATCCAGAAGGGCAATATCTGCCTTTCGAATCCAATTCTCCACGGGCGTTTCCCACTTTTCCCATTTGTCAATATCAGGAATAAAAACTACAGATCGAGACGGGCCCGTTATAAAATAGCCCACTGTTTCGGAAAATTCATCCCGATGCGGAACGCGAAATGGCGTAACGGATAATCTCTCATTAAGTTTTATTGTGATACCATCCAACAGTGGCCGCAGCGCAATGTTCTTTAATTGAATGAGTTGGCTCCACGGACCATTGGCTGCCAGAAATTCTCGCATGCGCGGCATTGCATAAACCGGCGTTTCAGCCGATCCCATGCTTTCACGCCCCAGGTACATGAGGCCTGTATAATGTCCTATATGGGCGTGGGTAAGGAATATGCCGGTCAGGCCAGGCGATTGTAGATTAGACTGAATTCGGTTTCGTATTGCGAGCGTATCCAGGTAATGCAATTGTGCCGTGAAATCCGGAGTGG
>JANNSF010000040.1:0-13275 GCA_031402315.1 bacterium
CGCCGCGTTGAACTCCGCGGTTTTCACCGACGGATCATTTTGTTACGTTCCCAAGGGTGTCCGTTGCCCTATGGAACTCTCCACGTACTTCCGCATCAATGCGGCCAGTACCGGACAATTCGAACGGACTCTTATCGTCGCGGACGAAGGCAGCTATGTCAGCTATCTTGAAGGGTGTACGGCGCCGATGCGGGACGAAAATCAATTGCATGCGGCCGTCGTCGAACTGGTTGCACTGGATAACGCACAGATCAAATATTCCACCATACAAAATTGGTATCCCGGCGATAAAGACGGTAAAGGCGGCATCTATAATTTCGTAACTAAGCGCGGAAAATGTGCCGGCGTCAATTCCAAAATCTCATGGACACAGGTGGAGACGGGTTCTTCGATTACCTGGAAATATCCGAGTTGTATTTTACAAGGTGATAATTCCGTCGGTGAATTTTATTCCGTGGCGCTCACGGCCAGAAAACAACAAGCCGATACCGGAACGAAAATGATTCATATCGGAAAAAATACACGAAGCACGATTGTCTCCAAAGGCATTTCCGCCGGCAATGGGCAGAATACCTATCGTGGCCTTGTGAAAATCATGAAGGGCGCCGAAAATGCGCGTAATTTTTCACAGTGCGACTCCATGCTCCTTGGCGACCGGTGCGGCGCACACACCTTTCCCTATATCGAAATAAAAAACAATACGGCGCAAGTGGAACACGAAGCTTCCACTTCGAAAATCGGCGAAGATCAGATTTTTTATTGTAATCAACGCGGCATTTCCACAGAGGACGCCGTCTCAATGATTGTAAATGGCTTCTGTAAAGAAGTGTTTAAGGAATTGCCCATGGAATTCGCCGTCGAAGCGCAGAAATTGCTGGGTGTAAGCCTTGAGGGAAGTGTAGGATAATCGGACGATTAGCCTTACGCATTTTTTAGAAGAATAATTATTAAAGATAATACGAAGGAACGGATAATGCTCCAAATCAAAAATCTGCACGCAAAGATTGAAAGTAATAAAATTTTGCGTGGTCTCAATCTCACCGTCCATGCTGGAGAAGTGCATGCGATTATGGGACCTAATGGTTCCGGGAAAAGTACACTCGCGAATGTCCTGGCAGGGAAAGAGGACTATGAAGTCACCCAGGGCGAGGTAATTTTTGAAGGAAAAAATCTGCTCGAACTCGATCCCGAAGATCGCGCGGCGGAAGGCGTCTTTCTCGCCTTTCAATATCCGGTGGAAATTCCGGGGGTCAACAATACCTACTTCTTGAAAGCCGCACTCAATGCGATCCGCAAATATCGCGGTGAAGAGCCTCTCGACGCTATCGATTTCCTTAAACTCGTCAAAGATAAAATGAAGCTCGTTGAAATGGGTGAAGAGCTGCTCAAACGCCCCGTCAACGAAGGTTTTTCAGGCGGTGAGAAAAAGCGGAATGAAATCTTTCAAATGACTGTACTCAATCCGAAGCTCGCAATTCTTGATGAAACCGATTCCGGTCTCGATATCGACGCCCTCAAGATCGTCTCAAATGGCGTCAACAAATTCCGTAGTAAAGACAATGCCACAATCGTCGTGACCCACTATCAAAGACTGCTCAATTACATTGTTCCGGATTTCGTACACGTGCTGATGGATGGACAAATTGTTAAATCCGGAGGTAAAGAACTTGCCTACGAGCTTGAAGAAAAAGGATACGACTGGATCAAAGAAGGAGTTTTGGCGTAATGATTGACCAGAACGAAACGAAGAAAAACTTTAGCGACCTCTTTTCCCAATTCGAATCCCAACTCAATGGACAAAAATCCTCAACACGTCATGCAATTCGAAAAATTGCGTTTGCAGAGTTCTTGAAACTGGAATTCCCAACCGGCAAACATGAAGAATGGAAATATACCAACCTCGAGTCGTTGACCAAGTCAAAGTTCAAAGCCCCCTCGCCGATTAAAATTGAACTTCCGGCCATTTCAAACGAATTCATGCCGGGTGCAATACGGATAGTTTTCGTCAACGGATTTTTTGATAAGACACTATCAGATTTGTCTTCGGTTCCCAAAGGCACAACCATCAAACCCTTTTCGCAAATGAACGAAAAGGAATTTGAAAGCATTTCGCCTGTATTCGGCACCAAAGGCGATGTTTTTTCTGCTATCCACGGTGCTTTTTTGGAAGACGGCCTTTATGTTGAAATATCGGATAAAACTGCAGTTGAGGCTCCCGTACAAATCATTTTTGTTTCTGAATCCGGCGTATTAACCCAGCCGTGTGTTTTTGGGCAAATCGGCGAACTTGCCCAATGCACTATTGTCGAAGACTACATTAGTCTGGAACAGGGCGTCCATTTCACCAATGCGAGAAGTGAATTTCACATTAAGGAGGCCGGAATTTTGCATCACTATAGATTCCAGAATGAAAACCTGAGTGCATTTCATATCGGACATACGACGCTCACGCAGGAAAAGAGGAGTACGGCGGACACTGCCAATATTTGTTTTGGGGGCGCGATGACACGTAATCTCACGACGGCTCTTCTAAACGGAGAACATATTGAGTCTACGCTGAATGGACTGTACATGCCGACCGGAAGTCAGCACGTTGACAATCGCACCGTGATTCATCACAAGAAGCCCAATTGCAATAGTCATGAATTGTATAAAGGCATTATGAATGACAAATCCACTGCCGTTTTTAACGGAAAGATTTTTGTTCATCAAGACGCACAAAAGACGGATGCCAAACAGTCCAATAACAACTTGCTCCTCTCGCCCGATGCCACAATCAACACAAAGCCTCAACTCGAAATATTCGCCGACGATGTAAAATGTACTCATGGCGCAACTGTTGGTCGTCTCGATGAAAAAGGTATGTTCTATTTGAAGTCGCGCGGAATTCGTCACGCGGAAGCTCAGAACTTGATGACGCTGGCCTTTGCCGAAGAGGTGGTCACCAAAATAAAATGCGAACCCTTGAGAAATCGCCTGGATACTGAGATCAAAAAGCGCTTCGGCCTGGAAGAGAGCATCAACGCGTAATGAAAGAGCCCATGTTTGACGTTGATCGTATACGAAAAGATTTTCCGATCTTGAATGAGCGCATTCACGGGAAACCGCTTGTATATCTCGACAATGGAGCCACGAGCCAAAAGCCACGTGCCGTCATTGACGTCATCGAAAAATATTACAGCCAGGAGAATTCCAATATTCATCGCGGCGTTCATTACCTCAGCGCCCAAGCTACCCTTGCGTATGAAAATGCGCGATCAAAGGTACGGGCATTTATTAACGCGGAGTCTGACAAAGAGATCATCTTTGTTCGTGGCACGACGGAAGGCATTAATCTTGTAGCCCAGAGCTATGCCCGAACTTTCTTAAAGGCCGACGACGAAATCATCATTTCCGCCATGGAGCATCATTCCAATATCGTACCCTGGCAAATGGTCTGCGAACAGGTGGGCGCCATTCTCCGCGTGATCCCGATCAATGATGACGGCGAAATTATCATGTCGGAATACGAATCACTTTTGAATTCTAAGACAAAAATGGTTGCGGTGGTGCACGTTTCTAATTCACTGGGTACGATCAATCCGATTAAGAAAATTATCGATTTGGCTCACCACAAAAGTATACCTGTCTTAATTGACGGCGCACAAGCTGTTCAGCACATGGCGGTCGACGTTCGCGCTTTGGATGCTGATTTTTATACATTCTCCGGACATAAACTTTTTGGTCCAACGGGCGTTGGTATTTTATATGGCAAAAAAGCCCTTCTTGACAAAATGCCGCCCTATCAAGGTGGCGGGGATATGATTCGATCCGTTACTTTTAAGAAAACAACCTATAATGATTTACCTGCGAAATTCGAAGCCGGAACTCCGAATATCGCGGGAGGTATTGCGCTCGGAGCTACCATCGATTATATCCAAGGTATCGGCTTGGATCATATCTATGCGTATGAATACGAGCTCTTGAAGCTTGCAACCGAAAAAATGTCGGCCATCAAAGGACTCCGAATTATAGGAACTGCAAAGGAAAAGGCCGGCGTCATCTCCTTTGTCCTCGACAATATTCATCCGCACGATGTCGGAACTATCTTGGATCAAGAAGGAATTGCCATTCGCACCGGCCACCACTGTACCCAGCCGGTCATGGAGCGATTTGGAGTCCCGGCAACCTCACGCGCTTCAGTAGCCTTTTATAATAAAATCGAAGAGATCGATATTCTCGTGCGTGCGATTCACAAAGTCATGGAGATGTTCAACTAATGTCTGATCTTAAAGATTTATACCAAGAAGTTATTCTTGATCACAACAAGAGTCCTCGCAATTTTCGAAAAATGGAAAATCCTACGGCCATTCAGGAGGGTTTTAATCCTCTTTGCGGTGATCATTTACATCTCTATCTCAAAATGCACGGCGACGTGATTGCCGATGTCTCTTTCGAAGGTCAAGGATGCGCGATTTCGAAATCCTCGGCATCGCTAATGACCACGGTTCTTAAAGGAAAAACTAAATCGGAAGCAGAAACTATATTTAAACAATTTCACGATCTTGTGACAGCCGGTATGGACAAATCCTTTGATGAAGAGTCTCTGGGAAAACTCGCGGTCTTCGCGGGCGTGCGGGAATTTCCGGCGCGGGTCAAGTGTGCCAGTCTTGCATGGCATACCCTGCACGCGGCATTGGAACAGAATCAAAAAACAGTTTCAACGGAGTAATCATGGCGGAAGAAAAAATACAGACGGGCATGGAATTGCAGGTCATTGAAATCATTCGCACCTGTTACGATCCGGAAATCCCTGTCAATATCTACGACCTTGGACTAATCTACGACGTCACGGTGGATGAGACCGGCGCCGCTACAGTGCAGATGACATTGACCTCGCCAAGCTGTCCGGTTGCGGAGACTTTACCTCCGGAAGTTGAGAATAAGATAAAATCGGTCCCCGGCATTACGAGTGCCAAAATTGATATCGTTTGGGAACCAAGCTGGACACCGGCTTTGATGTCCGAAGCGGCAAAACTTGAACTCGGAATGTTGTAACTTTAATACCGTTATTATTAGAAAAAGAAATCTAAAATGAAATTCAGTGCTCAAGAAGAGTTTGGCTTAAGGTGCCTGTTACAAATTGCGCGTCAGGAAAGTATGACAATCCCGCAAATCAGTTCTGCGGAAGGCATGTCTGAAGCCAATGCCGGAAAAATATTAAGAGTCTTGCGCCTCGCGGGTTTCGTTGACAGCTCGAGAGGTCAGGAAGGCGGTTACCATCTATCGCGACCTGCGAACCAAATCTTAATTTCCGACGTTTTGAACGCGCTCGGAGGCAAACTTTTTGATGAGGAATTCTGCGAAAAACATGCCGGTGACGAGGGTAACTGTTCTCATCTGACCGACTGCTCTCTCCGCCATCTATGGAGAACGGTTCAAACCAGCGTGGATCAGGCTCTATCTAAGATCACGCTGAGCGACTTAGCAGGTTCTGAATCCGCCATGATGATTCAGATACCCAAAACAATTTCACTGAGAAACTAAGCTAGTCGATAATATAGAGTACTTGTTGCGCTAATTTCTTTTCGCCGCTATGGAGATCCGATACTTCAATTTGCAATTCCGCTTCCCCATCTCCCAATTCTGAAATGTCCAGGAATATCGATTCGTACTGAGTCGCCGAGGATGCCGTTTTATGCGTCTTCGAAGTGACCTGAGAACTTTTTGACGAACCGAAAATACGTCTAAAGAAATTGGGCTTGTCCTTTCGCGTTAGGGTGTACGAAATATCATAGGACGCCGATCCGTTATCCAATTTCAAGTTGTATATTTCAAAGTATATTCCAAGAGGATACTTTTTAACAATGTTTTGCGCAGGATAGGGCACCACGCGCAATAAGGCTCCCGGTTTCACAAATCGACCGGACGTCGCGGCCACAATATCGGTAGCGGGCTGGATATCACTGATCTCAAGTTGATTTTGACTAAAATCTCGCATTTGAAATTGATGAAAAAACGTCCCAACGCGTGAATTGCTGTCGTTTTGCACCTGAATCACGGCAACATAGTTTCCGGTATCCAGTCTTATCAACGCCTCATCGACGTAAGAGCCGGAGGACAATCTACCGGACTCTGTCTGAATCCGCTCGTTTCTTTCATAGTAGGCGACTTCGCTCATATCCTTCGCATTAAGCACTTTCATCTGCAATTTGATATCGGTATGTAAGTGACCTCCCATCGTATCAAACTTCAGAAATGAATAAGGAACCATGACGGAACAATCGATACGGCCTACAGAATCGGATTTGAAGGTCGCTGAACGAGAATTGAGGGGCAGTACTATTCTGGAATCATCTATCGTAAAATTCTGTTCTTTCGATTGGCGCATCATATTATCGAGATCTCGTCGATAGATCGGATCGGCGTCGATATTAAGCAAGGATGTGTGCCTTCTCAAGATTCGGTCTGCCATCTGCGCGTAGAAGGGATGAAATCGCTCACGTTCATAGTAGCTGAAATAGCCGCCGTTGGCTTCATTAAGCGGCCTAAGTTCATACCATGCAGAATTCAAAATGAAATCAAAATGGAAACCATCGCCAATATCATAAATCCACGATTCATTTTCCAGAACACTAAGATTCGGGATATCACCTCCCCCACCACCACGAAAAATAAAATTTGGCTCGCCGTATCTAATGTAAATCAAGCCCCGGTCATCAATAAATGGGCTTTTCGTTTTCGAAAAATTCATCCTTGCGTAGCTGAGTCGATCCAAAAACTGCGTCAGGGCCGTATTGACTGAGTCAAAAGGATCCGGATCACGAACCTTAAAAAAGCGTTTGATGAAATCAACTTTTGAGGACACGCTGGTCAGCGCCGCCCACTCTGCTTCTTCAGGCTGCGTTAAAAGAAACTTGATATCCTGACGCAATTCATCCACCCGATCGGAATCTTTTAAAGTTTCCAGCCCCTGGTAAAAAAGTTCGTTTGTCTTCTTATGGTCATGCCCGATGGCATAGACGGTGGCCATTTCAACGGCCGACCATGCGGACTGTGATCTTTTCATTTTGTTTAGAAACAGGTCCTGAACTTCAAGATTCCGCTTCTGTTTTCGTAGGATCTGTGCCAATTCAGTCTCCGCATCGCCGTAGACGAATAGTTTGAAATCGGCGGTATCTTTTATGACACGACGGAAATAATTCTCTGCCAGATCATTGTGACCGAGACCCTTATGAAAGATACCATTCAAGAATAGAGCTTCCCTGTCGTTTGAATCGGATGAAATAGCGCGTTCGAATGAGATTCGCGCATGACGTGAATTATCGCCTAAAAAGCGGTCAAAGAGGCGCTGCGTAATAATCAGGGATTGATACTTTTTGAGCCGTGCGATACCGTAGACCTTATACTCCTCAGGTGTACAGCTGTTTTGACGAAACTTCTGCTTGTAAAGTTTTATGGCGCCATCGTAGTTTTCGCTTTTGATGAATTGCCTAGCCTCTGCAAGAGAGTCGCGGACAGGCGCCGACTGAAAAAGTGACAGTAGAATTAGTAAGGTCATGTTGATTTTCTGTTCGAAAAGTTAGTCTTTAAACGAACCCCTCCCCTATTAAGTTTCATAACTACGACAAAGACACTATGTCAGGACTAAATAGACACTACCAATTATTCGAAGCTACCGGTGTCTCCACTCGGGTTTCCGCTTATTCATGAATGCATCGATACCTTCTGCAATATCTTCTGTCTTCACCAATTCGCTGAGATATATGCGCTCTGCCTCATCCAGTGCTTTTAGAAAAGGGCCTTCAAGCGAAACCATAAGCGCCAGTTTTGTCTTTTTTAAGACGGCTCCGCTTAGCATTGAGATTTTCTCACACCAGTGGTTGACGGCCTGCGAAAATTCATTTTCCGGAACGATTTGGTTAACAAGACCGAGATCATACGCCTCTTGGGCAGATAGATTTTCCCCAAACACCGCAATTTCAAAAGCCTTTTTGGGATTCATAATGAGCGGAAGCCACGCGGCGGCAACAGGGGGAAAGCAGCCAACCTTAATTTCCGGTTGACCAAAAACTGCGCCTTCGGTGGCAATGACGCAATCGCAGAAGGTTGCAAGCTCCATTCCTCCGCCAAGGCAATATCCATGTACCGCGGCAAGCGTGATGCGATCGGATTTGGCCAGCGTCCGAAATATTTGATGAAAACCCTTGAGCATCAACTCGATTTTATCCAGCGTGTGATCTTTGATATCAACGCCGGTGGAAAAATGCTTTTGCGATCCGCCGGAGAATACGATCGCCGCTATGGATTCGTCCGTATGAATTTCTTCCAGTACAAGATTGAGTTCGGCTATCATGACGAGGTTCATAACATTGGCCGGCGGATAATTAAGCCTTATAGTCGCAATCGACCGATTTTTGACAAACTCTATATTCTCATAAGCCATCGTTGAGCCTTTTCTATTCGTTGTAGATCACTTCAAGCAACACATCGCCAACTTGTTTCAGGCTTTCAGGACTACACTTCTCGGGTGTATCCGCCAAGGTATGATGAAAACGATTGGAGTCATCCGGGTAGTCAAAATCAATGATGTCGATCGCTGGGATGCCGATTCGCAAAAGCGCAATATGGTCGTCGTAAACGCTTCCCTCCACGGCTTTACGAAATGCCGGCTTTCCCAATTTTTTGGCCGTATCCCAGACTTTGTTTACTACATCCTTGGCTTGCGCATAGGAATTTTGTTCAATCGGCAGATCCAGATTTTTGTCGCCGACCATGTCGAGCAGAATCGCGTAGGTTGGAAAGTATGTTTTATTGTTTTTGGCGAAATAATCTGAACCGATGCAATACGGATTTAAACTATCCGCGTGCAATTCCCAATTGTGATCTCCCATATCTTCAAGATCAAACAGTATGAAGTCGACCCCAATATCAACGGGCTGAGTTTTGATCAGCCTGGCAATTTCCAGCAATACCGCAACACCGGAAGCGCCGTCATTAGCTCCAACAATCGGCTGATCGTGATTTTCCGGATTGGGATCCTTATCCGCCCACGGGCGTGTATCCCAATGAGCGCAGAGCAGAATCCGCTTCTTTGTTTTGGGCTGAAGATTTGTGGAGGCGATAATATTGGAGCCATTGTACTTGCGATTCGTGTCCTTTTTATCGGTGTAGATAAATTTCTGGACATCCACCCGGTCGCAATATTTTTGAAGTTCGGATATCAAATAGTTTTCACAGTCGTCATGCCCTTTTGAGTTGGGATTTCGCGGACCAAAATCACATTGTTTCTTCAAGTAAGCGAAGGATGATAACGCGTCAAATTCCGGACGAACCGTATGGCATGATACAAAAGTAAGGGCGAGGATAGTGATTAAAGTACGCATACGACATTAACCTTCGATGACGGCATACGCGTCGTGATTGTGAATGCTCTCAAAATTGGTAACCTGCACTCGGAAATTGCTTATGCGGTCATCCTTTCTCAGATGCAGCGCAACATCGCGAACCAGATCTTCCACAAACGCCGGGTTCTCATAAGCCTTTTCGGTGACGAATTTTTCATCTTCACGCTTTACAATAGCGTAAAGCTCCGAGCTCGCCGATGCCTCGGCGTACGAAATCAGCTCTTCAAACGAAATATCGCCTGTCGGCGTAATGCGAATAGAGACGATCCCTCGCTGGTTATGCGCACCGAATTCGCTGATCAATTTCGAGCTCGGACACAACGTGGTGACGGGAATTTCAACTGTAAGCGCGATCGCCGTTGAGTTTTCATTGGCGGATCCCTCAAGCTGCACATTATAATCCAAATAGCTCGAATGTTCGGTTATTGGAGATTTTTTCTCAACAAAGTATGCGAAACCGATCCTTACGAATGCCTTTTTGGCGTGAAGACGATCCTGCATCATTTTGAGAATCCGTGTGAGTTGAGACACTGATAGAGTATGGTGCATTTCGTGAATAATCTCCACAAAACGACTCATGTGAGTACCCTTCTTGTCGGCATCGAGAGAAACGGACAGATCCCAAGTCGACGCAACCGGATGAATTTTTCCGGAAAGGCCCTCGAAGAAGGCCGGATATTTTAGATTTGTGATTCCGACTTTTTGAATCGGTGTTTTGCGATGGTCCTCAAGGGACTGTATATCTTTCATAAATCCTTAAAACAATATCAGTAAATATTAAAAACTTTCTGCAGGAATGCCAAGTTCTCTCACGCGGACGGCAATATTTTCTAATTCTTCCTTCGTGATTTTCGCCAAATTCTCAACCGGCGTTTTACGATCAATGGTATAAACCATCACATTCTTCGGTTGGATCGCGTTCAAACGTAGAATCCAGGCGTCAATCTCCTCCGGCGATGTATTGTCAATAATTTCATTTTTGTATTTTCCTCTCAAAAAAAGAGTCTGAATGATCACATCACCGTTCCATCTTTTCAAATCTTCCGTCACACGATCCAGCGTAATTCCTTTATCAGGAATGTCTATGCGCTGAAACATCATTTCCGTCCCCGCATCCAGCTTGAGAATTCGATCATCCACTTTTTTGAGCGCAGCAAATGTTTTGGCGTCGCTGACCCGGGTGGCGTTGGATAGAACTGCAATTCGCGCCTCGGGAAAATATGCAGCACGCAAGCCTATCGTATCATCAATAATTCCATCAAATTCCTTATGCAGCGTCGGCTCGCCATTCCCGGCAAATGTAATATGAGCCAGCGTTTGCGATGAGCTGTGCAGTCCTTTCAGCGTGGACTCAAGCTCCGAGTGTATCGTCTCGCGCGTCGGCATGGCGCTCTTCACACCAATATCGGTCCATCCGCATTCACAATAAACACACTCAAAATTACATACTTTTCTACCGGTCGGGAGAAGATTGATCCCGAGTGAATTGCCCAAGCGCCTCGACGAAAGGGGTCCGTATATAAAAGTAGGATGCAGCACGCTCAATTACGCGGCAAAGGTCTCAGTAATATCGGTGCCATCCGATGCAAAAACGCGAAACTCATCCAAACGCATTTCCGGTTCGCCGACGACTCTTCCGAAGACAAGATATTTATACTTCATTCTTTTGATTGAAGGCTCGACCTGATCGATAATATCCGGATGCAGTACAAATTCCAGTCGCGAGAAAAACTTATTTTTATCTTTATACCGGCGCACCCAGCGATTAATCTTATCAAAAAGCGTCGTACGATTCCCAACGCGACCTGTTCCGGCACAAGCAGGGCAAGGCTCGGAAAGCGAAAACATGATGCTCGGGCGAATCCGTTCGCGCGTCAATTCGATCAGACCGTATTCATCCATCGGAAGAATCGAAAATTTTGCTTTATCTTGACGTAGCTCCTGACGCATGAATTCAAATAGTTTCTTTTTGTTTTTTTCGTCGTGTAGATCAATGAAGTCAATGACGATCAAACCGCCAATATCGCGCAACCGGAGCTGCCGGATAATTTCTTTGGCGCAGTTCATGTTAACAGCCATGGAATTTTCTTCGTAGTTGCCGCGCCCGATATATTTCCCGCTGTTGACATCGATGGAAATCAGCGCTTCCGTATGCTCAATAATAATGTAACTGCCGTTCTTGATCGGCACCCTCTTTTCGATGCTCTGCTGAATATCCTGCTCGATATTATAAAGATCAAAAATAGGCTTCGCATTGCGGTACAATTCGATTCGATTAGAAAGGGCGGGCGTTGTGACAGAAATATAATTGCTCATTTCTTTGTGCAATTTTTTGTCATCGATCAAAACTCGCGAGACATCATTCGTAAAAAGATCGCGTAAAACGCTGGAAACCATTTCCATATCTTTGTAGACCAGCGCGGGAGCTTTGGCGGTTTTGGCTTTGATGTCAACTTGTTTCCATATTTCGTAGCTGTTTTCGATATCGCTTCGCAATACTTGATCGTCTTTATCTTCGGCATTCGTTCGCACGATGACGCCGCAACCCTGAGGCTTGCATTCACGCGCCATTTTTTTTAGGCGGCGGCGTTCCTGAAAATTGGCAATTTTTTTGGAAACGCCCGTCATTTCATGCGGTTCGTTGGGAATAAGAACGGAGTAGCGGCCGGGAATGGATATTTCGGACGTCACCCGTGCTCCTTTATTGGAAATGGGCTCTTTGATGACCTGTACTAAGATTTCCTGTCCCACGCGCAAAAACCGTGTACGACCGTCTTGGGATTGTGCTTTTTGGGATTGCGCTCTTTTTGAGGTGTGCCGTTTAGGTGAAACTTCTTCCTCGTCCGAATCGTCGGAATCCGCCGATACTGCATATTCATGCGTATGATCGCCGATATCGGAAAAGTGAAGAAATGCGTCCTGTTTGAGACCGATATTAACAAAAGAGGCCTTCATCCCCGGAAATACCTTTGCAACACGGCCTTTGTAGATATCGCCGACCATGCGTTCTTTTTCCGGCCGCTCAACAAAGATTTCGACTAACCGATCATCCTCTACGATCGCTATACGGGTTTCCGCGGCGGTCGCATTGATGATGATTTCTTTTTTCATGAAAATTCCTATTCGTGTCGAACAGGGCAGAATTTTCCTACGTCAGAAGCCAAATTCCATCGTAATCGATGATATTGGTCTATTTGAAAGGCGAGAATTTGATAAACACTTACTCGCGAAAAGAGAATTGCAAGGCCTGAAGCCGCTCGCAAAAATACTCTAGAAAATTTCTGCCACATTCGTGGTTATAAACTTTATTTAATTATAAAGTGATCTTGCGATCACAGATTTACGTATTCCGTTAATTAATAATACAATTGTTGTATTCATTAGAAAATGAAAGTAGTCTATCAGGCTTCCATTTGCAAGAAATTTAAATTATTACAATCGGTCTGCTCTAGTGCAAGCCCAATTTTTTCTTGCCCAACGTGCTTTTTAAGAGTATCTTACTCGTGCTTGTGACGTTCTTTTCATTTAGATGAGGTATTATTTGAGTTTTGGTACGGTAAAATATTTCTCGTTCTTTTACATATTGTTTTCGGTGAGTGCTTCAGCTCAAGTGTCCTTTGAACTTGGTTTTGATGCCGAAAATAGTATTCTCCAAACCGGAAAAGAGTCTTCAAAAACGCTTTCTATCGAATCTATAGAAAAAGAATTTTCGAATAGTGGTTTTTTCGAACTTAGTTCCTTCCCGAATGCCAGTCCCGCCGGCGGCAATTACTTACGGCTCAACGGTATTAACCACTTTGTCCAATTGCCGGCCTCTTTTATGCCCAATATTTCCGGAAAGATTTCCTTCACGTTTTCGACTTGGATTTTCACAAACGATCCGGTAACC
>JANNSF010000041.1:0-5275 GCA_031402315.1 bacterium
GGCAAAGGTTCGATCTTAGTTGTTTATTACAAACCAACCGGCGAAATGGTGGTCTTTTTCAGCAAGACCACGATCAAAGGAAAATCGGAAGGTCCCGGAGTCTCCATCGCGTCCAATCGCGTGGCGCCGCAGATTGAAAAAGTCATAGGACAAAAATCATACGACCGGGATATCAAAAAACGGTATCTCGAAGATTTTCTCATTGACAAGTCATCGCTGATCGGTGGGGAATTGATCAATCTGAAAGAAGTGGACCTTTTGATTAAGAAACGCCGGAATTAGTTAAAAAAATATTCTTGCATTTCATTTTATAGAACGTAAATTGAAAACAGCATATTAATCAAAAGTTCGCGCCTTAATATTCTAAGTCTTACATTGTTTCGTTGAAATTTTTATAACCATTTAATTTTTTTTGAACGTAAGTAACCATTAATCGGAGGTTAGTATTCCATGAAAAGAAGTACATTTCAATCAGTTTTGTTAGCGTTTTTTACGCTTACGAGCATGTTTGCGCAGTCGGCATTTGGACAGGATCCGGGGGCCGTAGCGCCGGCGGAAACACAAACTTCAACGGGCATCTTCTTTGCGGCTTTTTTTGAGAGCTTCAAGTGGGCCGCGGACGGTATGATCTATATGTGGATAATTGCGCTTTGCGGCGTTTTTGCCATTTCCATTATGGTTGAGCGGTTGTACTTCATTTTTGTTCGCTCCAATGTCGATGCCAATAAATTCATGGCAGAAATCCGTAAACTGGTAGCCGGCGGAAACCTCAAAAAAGCGATTGCGCTGTGCGAGACCGCTAAAGATAAAGCGCTTCCATCGGTGGTAATGGCCGGTCTAAAGCGTGCAGTAGAACGTGAAGGCGGTCCTCTCGACTTCCGCGCCATCCAAAATGCGGTGGACGAAGGCACTCTTGAAATCATTCCGAAACTGACCGAACGCGCCGGTTATCTTGCGATGTTGTCCAACGTCTCGACTTTATTCGGTCTTATGGGTACGGTGTACGGACTGATCATCGCCTTCGCGGCGGTAGGTAATCCGAATATGCCTGAAGATCAAAAGGCTCTGTACCTCGCCTCCGGTATTTCGGCGGCCATGCAGACGACCATTTGGGGTCTTTCCATAGCTATTCCGGCGATTGTCGTTTATACAATTATTACGACCAAAACGTCCAAAATTATTGACGAAATGGACGAGCACATGGTAAAATTGATCAACTTAATGACTGGAAATAAATAATTTTCAGTAACTTAGAGTTTGTGATAATAGTTGCGATTAATTCGCTCATCGATTATTACAGGGATCAAAGAAAAAGGAATTAACCATGGCATTTAAACCGTCTGAACGCAGAAGCATCAAGATTGAGAGCACCGAACTCGATTTGCGTCCTATTATGAATATGATGTGTATCTTGATACCGCTACTTCTCAGTTGTTCGCAGTTTGTGAAATCAACCTATATCGAGCTCAATTTGCCGACCTCGGGCGGGAGTAGCTCATCTCAAAGCCCGGATGACAAAGAGCCTCCAAAGGAGAAACCAAAAATCGGGTTGAAATTAGTGGTGACCGAAAAGGGGTTTACAATTGCGGGAAATTCGATTGTTTTGTCCGGTGCCGAAGGCGGTGGACCTACGCTTCCCAAAATTAATGGCAAATACGATTTTGACGGTCTGGATAAGAAATTGAAAGACATTGTTAAGACCATCACCGGTAAGGGTTTTGAGGACGAAAGAACTTTGATTCTCACGGCCGAGGATGCCATAGAATACCAGTCTATCGCGTCGGCTATGGATATCATTACCGCTTGTGCGACCAAAAAATTTACCGATGAGGCGACCAAGGCTTCGATCCTACAGCCATGGTTTGGCCAAATTGGTTTTGGAAAAATTATTCTAAACTAAGTATTTGTTTTACATTAGAAATCGAAAGAACGTATATGGCATTTAAACCTTCAGCCGTAAAGAAAAGGAAAAATAAGGAAGAGGGGACATTGAACATGAATTCCATGATGGATATTCTCACGATCATGTTGCTTTTTCTTCTTATGAATTTCTCTACGTCGGGCGCCTTGTCCACGAAAGCCGATGGCATGACGCCACCCAAAATAATCACCAAGAACAAGCCGAAAAAAATGTTGGTGATCAATGTATCCACCGCCCACATTTTTTTCAAAAAGGAAGAGATTGCTGATATTGATCAGGTCGTGGCGCAGAAAAAGAGTTTTATTATTCAGGCTCTGGCGGAGAAACTTGAAGAAGAGAAGAATCGCTCGGAAGATTTGGAATCCAAATTTGGTATCGAATTCAAGCGCGAAGTCATTGTTGTCGCCGATGGACGTATTCCTTTTGACGTCATGTTAAAAGTGGTGGTAACTTGCGGTCGCAACGGATTCTCAAATCTTAAGATGTTAGGCAATTTGGCCAATAAGCAAGATGTAATGTAACCTGACTAGAAAGGTCAGTCCATGAAAATGATAGACAAAACACTTAATAAGAACGGAAAAGCGAGCGCAAAAAGCGCATCCGGAGCAAGAGAAATAAGAATAGTCGCATTCCCAAAAGAATTTCAAAAAGACTATTGGGCCCAGTTGGACAAGCGGATGTTGAGTATATTCATTATTTCTTTGGTAGTATTATATACTCCCTTGATTTACGTATCTACTCGTCCCAAATCGGCGGTTCAGCAGATCAATAATAGCGTTTTACTTAAGATTGCCAAAGTCAATAAAGTGAGCGCCGATCTGATCGAGAACGTCGAAAAAGAGCAAAAACAAGAAGAGGATACTAAAGCCGCGGCAACTGCGGTCAATCAAATTAGGTCTAGCGGGCCGGTCAATCAGGCTCAAAAGGCCGGTCGTCAGGCGCAAGCGAAAGCGGCGGCGGCTGCGCGTGCCGGTGCAGCTCAGAAGGCAGCAGCCGGACGTGGAGTTTTAGCCGTTGCGACAGCGACCGGTGGGCGAGGCGGTGGGCGCTATGCAGAAAGCACATTCAGCGGATCATCGTCAGGTCTCGATAATGTTTTAGGGCAAATTGGAAGTCTCGGTACCGATGACGGTAGCGGAGACGGTCGTACGGTGCTTGGCAGTGGTGGTGCGGGTTCAAGCGCCGGTGGCCTTGGTGATTTGAATTCACTGCTCGGTGACGGCGGATCTGTATCCGCAGTGGCCGGTACCGCAGGCGGTGGATTGATTGGTCTCACGAAAGCGACGATTTCAGGCGGCGGCGGTGGTGCGGGTGCATCGGCGGCAGATATTCAGAGTGTTATTGACGCACAAGCGACGGCCGTTAATTCCTGTTATCAGAAAGAATTAAAAAAATCTCCGGATCTCAAAGGAAAACTTAGCGTTTCCATTAAGATCAATCAGGCCGGCAAAGTCGCGGGTGTAACACCTACACAAAATACAGTCGGCGATGCCGTTGGCCAGTGTGTGGTCAATAAGATTCGCGGATGGAGTTTCCCAAGAGGCAAAAAAGGCGTAATAACTGTCAATCAGACGTTTGTTTTCACGAAGTAATTATTGATAGAAGACTAATCCTGAGCGTTTGCTCACTTTATGTTTTAAAGCCGTCATACCAAAAGGTGTGACGGTTTTTTTTGTAATGGCTAAACTGCTATTTCTTTGGGGGTTGTATCTACTAGGTAAGTGAAAATGTAACTAAATGGTAGAAAGTCCTTGACAAATCTATTCCTGCACGCTATATTAGGATAAAAGAGTCTTAAATGGTTTAATATGTTATCTAAAAGTTGTTTATATGGAATTCGCGCCGTCATGTACGTCGCATCGCTTGGCAAGAAGGAATACGTCACCATAACGGAAATTTCTGAAAAGCTCGACATCAGTTTTCATTTTCTTACAAAAGTCTTGCAACAGTTGACTGAAAAGAAAATAATGATTTCGTATCGCGGCCCGACCGGTGGAGTGGCGCTGGCGAGACCTGCCAAAGACATTCGGCTCATTGAGATCGTGGATGCTATTGATGGTAGCCACTTGTTTGAATCCTGTATCTTCGGATTACCGGGCTGTGGCAACCAGACGCCATGCCCCCTGCATACAGAGTGGGCCCGCATTCGCGAAAGAATTCAGGACATGTTCCAGTCCACGACGCTGGCGGCCCTTGCAACAAAAATCAATACGCTCAACTCAAGAATTACAAACGACGATGTCATTACGGCGCTCACTCCAAAGGATCTGAAGCCGTAACAATATATTTTTTGGAACAAAATAGGATAAAATAGTCTGTAATCCCAAATAAAGGAATTAAGAAAAAATGATCGACACGATGACACTTTCAGACATTGTACTGACCTATCCTCGCACGATCGAAGTCATGGAAAGATATCACCTCGACTTCTGTTGCGGCGGAAAGCAGACGATGTCGGAGGCTTGTGCATCGAAAGGCCTTGCACTTGAAAATATTTGCGACGAATTGCAGGCCCTTATATCGAGTCCGAAGAAGCAAGATTCAGATCCGAGCACGACCCTCTCGGACCTCTGCGACCAAATCACTTACCAGCACCATTCGTATGTTCGCCATTCTACAGAAACGATAGGCCGATATTTGAATAAACTCGTGAGCGTACACGGACAAAAACATCCCGAACTTTCCGAGGTCCAGTCACTTTTTGAAAATCTTTCGATCGACCTCCGCCTGCACATGCGAAAAGAAGAAGTATTGCTTTTTCCATACATCAAAGAACTTGAAGAAAAGACAAAAACGGGCGGCCGTCCAGTGCCCGGTGCATTTAAGACCGTTGGCGACCCGATCGGGGTCATGGAATTTGAACACGAGGCGGCCGGTGGCCTCATGGAGAAGATACGTCAGGTCACAAATAACTATGCGGTTCCGGAAGATGGCTGTACCACGTACCGCCTCACCTACGCTGAACTCGCGGCTTTCGAACGTGATCTTCATCGTCATGTTCACCTTGAAAATCATCTTCTCTTTCCCAAATCGATAGTAATGGAAAAAGAGCTTCTCGCAAATCGTCAATCTAATAATTAAGGAAATATCATGAAAACAATAAGCCTCTTCACTATCAGTATTCTGATCGGGATTGCCGCATGTCGTCCCTCCGATGATGAAATTAAAGCCGCCTGGAATGAAACAAGAGCCTCAAAGCCCGACCCGTTTGCGAACCTCACTGCATTTGAACGTGATCATGGTGTCGGGCCGATCAAAGAAGCCGTCAAATTGGAACCGATCAGTATTGCCCTGGCGAAAACGGGCGAAAAGACATTTGAAAATAAATGCTACGCCTGCCATCGGATTGATACC
>JANNSF010000042.1:0-9340 GCA_031402315.1 bacterium
TAAATATCGTGCCGAAGCCGATCTCGCTAAAGACAAGGTGCGCGATCCTATCGAAAAGATGGCGGAGTTTTTAATCACTGAAAAATTGCTTTCGAAAACGGATGATGAAATTTTTCGAAAACAGTGTTATAAGGATGTAGATGATGCCGCAGATTGGGCCGAAACGCAGTCTCATCCGGACAAGTCAACCGCCAAAAGGCATGTTTTCTCCGAAGAGCCCGATACTTTGGAATACGAAAAGACAGTACCATCGGGCAACCCTATTGTTCTCGTGGATGCGATCAATCACGCAATGGCTGAGGAAATCGAACGCAATCCAAAAGTGATCATGTTTGGTCAGGATATTCAGGATGACAAAGGCGGTGTATTTACAGCAACCAAAGGCCTATCGAAAAAATTTGGAACAGGGCGCGTATTCAATTCCCCTCTCGCGGAATCCAGTATTGTCGGAACTGCCGTAGGCCTTGCCATTCGCGGCTGGAAGCCCGTGGTTGAAATCCAATTCGGCGATTATGTCTGGACGGCGATGATGCAGATTCGTAATGAACTTTCTACGATGCGATACCGTTCGAATGGAAAGTGGAAGTGTCCGGCGGTTGTTCGTATACCTATCGGCGGATATATTCACGGCGCGCTATGCCATTCCCAAAATATCGAATCTTTTTTCGCGCACATTCCCGGTTTAAAAATTGCGCTCCCCTCCAATGCCGCAGACGCCAAGGGTTTGCTCAAAACGGCCATTCGATCCGACGATCCGGTATTATTTCTTGAGCACAAGGGCATGTATCGTCAAGGTTATGCACAAATGCCGGAACCCGACGCCGATTATCTATTGCCATTCGGAAAAGCTTCCGTCAAAAGAGAAGGTTCTGACATGACGGTCGTCACTTACGGAATGATGGTTTCCAAATCCCTGAACGCCGCGAAATACATGGAAGAAAAGCATAATGTCAAAATTGAAGTGATCGATATTCGCACGATCGTCCCGCTCGACATTACGACGATTGTAAATTCCATTAAGAAAACAAATAAATGTATCGTCGTTCATGAAGACGTTGAATTTGGAGGTTTTGGAGGCGAAATTGTCGCGCAGATCATGAATGAAGCGTTTGAATATTTGGATGCGCCCGTACGTCGTGTCGCCGGCGAATTCTCGCCGATCCCCTACAATTGGTTTCTGGAAGAAATGATATTGCCTCAAGACCAAAACATCATTGACGCGATGGAGGCGATGGCGAAGTATTAATAATTTGATAAATTGTTGATTACCATTTACCAATTTTTTCTATCTATCTAGAAGAAGCAGTTTCTCAATCGTTTTCTAACTAAAGGGAGTATACTAATGAAACGTTATCTTATCGTAGTGGGTTGGTGTCTCTGTGCCCTATTGACAGCCCAAACAAGCATCGGATTTAGTTCCAATGACCCAAAACCACTAAAAGACTATCGCCTGCCGGAGTGGGGCTATTCACAAGGCAAAATTGGATTCTCTTATGCCGCCATTGGCAATGACCGTAAGTCATCTAATGGAAAGGATAATTATAGCAGGACGGATCTGAGGCTTTTGCCATCATATACTCTTTTCAGAGAATCTGAACGAATGGCTTTGAGTTTTACGGCGCATGGGGATGGACGTTTTTCCGATTACAAAAGTACTTATGAAAATGTATACAACCGCAGCACGTCCAAAGGACCTCAATATGACATCGATATTACCGGGTTCGGTAGCTGGAAATTTTATGAGGCATCTGGAACTCATTGGGGAGCCAATTCGGAATTGAGCTATGACCGAAATTGGCGCGAATACAAATCGCAATTACACGATCTTTTTAATAATCCTCCAAATGAATACAAAAGTTCGAACAAATCGACACAACAACGTCTGAATGGAAACGTAGCTTTTCTTTGGGGATTTGGACGAATTCGCAACGTGACACCTGTTATACGTGCCTTGCGATTGAGTGAGCGTATGCATGCGGTGAATAAGGATATGTCTCAGGAAAGCATTGATAAGGCGGCGGAGCAGTTTACTCGTTACTCCGCGTATACGGCTAAGTACGATCGTCCGGATAAATATTTTTGGGAATCGCTTGGCGATCCTTTAAATGGACTCTCCGCGTTTGAGTCACGCTACGTCAACGAAGTTTTTAATGAAGCCATTGGCAACCGCTCGGAAGGGTACGAGATCGATTTCGGACTCCGGGGGAACAGTTGGAACTTCAGGTCAAAATACGAGGATCAAGGAACATATAGCGGCGACACCGCAAAATTTCATGAAAAAGTGTATTTTACAGGCCCACAAGTAAGCGGGGCGTATTACTCAAACTATTCCTTAAGCGGCCAAGTCGGTGTCGATGCCAAAATTAATTATGATTGGGCGCTTAACAAGAAGGATAACCCGCTGAAGAACGTGTTTTATTTGGACATTACGCTAAGTCATTTATACAACATCACGGATCGAATTTTAGTGACATCTAGTTTCAGATACCAAAATACCCAGGCAGAGACAAGTAGTGAAGCTTTGGTCACAAATAAGAAATTTAAGTCGTCTGCTTTTGATCTTTCATCGAGTGTGTATTTTTTTATCGAAAATCGCATCAGCCTTTCCGGAAATGCGAATTGGCGCCGCATCACCAATAAACCAGAATCAAGCCTTGGTGATTATTCTCCATTAGGCATTGACACTCGCAATTCGATTTTCGGATACGAGATTAAAAAACGAACTAATTGGTACCTATCCGCAAGCCTCAATTACTATTTTGACCGATCCTTACGGTAGAATTTTTATGTGTTTAAAAACTGCGCTAACTCAAAAATTTACTTGCAATTATGGTACTCGGCGAATATATTCGCCCGCGAAATAATTTAATTAACAGAATTCCAAACGATTTGGAGAAAACATGTACGCCGTAGTTGATATCAAAGGTTTTCAGTACAAGTGCGAAGCCGGCAAAAAGCTGGTCATTCCGCGCGTGGCTGAAGCGGAAATCGGCGATAAGATCGTTTTTGATAACGTTCTTTTGATTTCCGAAAATGGTGATGCGCAGATTGGCACACCTACCGTAAAAGGTGCAAAGGTAGAATCCACCGTGCTTACCCACGGTAAGGGCGACAAAGTGGTTCATTACCGCAAATATCGTCGCAAAGGTTTCCAGAAAAAGAAAGGGCATCGTCAGCCTTTCACGGAAATCGAAATTAACAGTATCAGCAAGTAGGAGAACACACAAATGGCACACAAAAAAGGTCTTGGTAGTACGAAAAATGGCCGTGACAGCCACGGTCAGCGCCTCGGTGTGAAACGCTATGCGGGTGAATTCGTTCATGCAGGCAGCATCATCGTTCGGCAGCGTGGAACACAGTTCCATGTCGGCACGAATGTCGGTATCGGCAGCGACGACACGATCTACGCAAAAATCGATGGACTTGTGAAATTCGAACACAAGAGCAAAACGCGTCAGAAGATCAGCGTTTATCCAATCGAA
Source organism: bacterium (assembly GCA_031402315.1). GTDB lineage: Bacteria > CLD3 > CLD3 > SB21 > SB21 > JANNSF01. Next base: position 3,483 of record JANNSF010000042.1, read on the forward strand.
GCCAAAGCATAAGGCAAAATAAGGATTATCTTTAAACGGACTCAACCATTGAGTCCGTTTTTTTTTGACGAATCAGAAAATAATTGAATATTATGTCCAAACTTAAAGGAGTCACCTCATGAAAATCACCGTCGTAGGCGGCGGAAATGTTGGCGCTACTGCCGCACAACGTATCGCCGAAAAAGAATTGGCCAATGAAGTTGTTCTCGTGGACGTTCTCCCGGGTATGCCTCAGGGTAAATCGCTCGATATGTATCAGTCGGCGCCAGTCGAACGTTTTGATTCCCGCATGGTCGGAACGCAAGGCTATGATGAGACGGCTGGCTCGGACATCGTCCTTATTACCGCCGGTCTCGCGCGCAAACCCGGTATGAGCCGCGATGACCTTTTATTCAAGAATGCTGAGATCGTCGGTGGAATTACAAAGGAAATTGCCAAACGCTCACCTAATTCTATTATCATTATGGTCACCAATCCTCTGGATGTCATGACGTATGTGGCCTGGAAGACCAGCGGTTTTCCAAAAGAACGTGTATTGGGTATGGCGGGCGTTCTCGATTCAGCGCGTTTTCGTGCGTTTATCTCGATGGAACTCGACGTATCTGTTCGCGATGTCTCGGCTTTTGTGCTCGGCGGTCATGGTGACACTATGGTCCCCCTTCCACGTTACTCGACCGTTGCAGGCATTCCACTTCCGGATCTGATGGATAAAGCAACAATTGATCGTTTAGTTCAGCGTACACGCGATGGCGGCGCCGAAATTGTAAAGCTATTGGGGACAGGATCTGCTTACTATGCGCCTTCTGCTTCGGCTGTCGAAATGATTGAATCCATTGTCAAAGATCAGAAACGCATTCTACCTTGTGCCGCATGGCTTCAGGGCGAATACGGTCAGAAAGATGTATTCTGCGGCGTGCCTGTCAAACTTGGTAAAAAAGGTATTGAGCAAATCATTCAGATCAAATTGACCGCTGACGAACAAAAGGAACTCGACAAATCCGCGCAGGATGTGAAAGATAATATCGCTAAATTGAAAATGTAGTGTTTTCGAATTTTGTAAAGGGGATTGCACATGCAATCCCCTTTTTTTCCTTAGTACAACCAAAATGCGGTCAAAAACAGAGCCGGCGGAAGTCCTTGAATAATCGCTCCGCGCCACATTTGTGGCTTGGATACCACTAATACGAGTGCCGCGCCCAGCATGATCGAGCAATTACTCACGAGAAACGTATATCCAATGCCGGAGCGGTTTGTAAGTACCAGAAAAATGCCAACGCCATTCCCTATCGCTAAGAGAAAATTATAAAACCCCTGATTAAAAGCCCAGGTACGAATTACTTCAATTTCATTTTCGCTCACACGAAAAGTCTTATTGGAAATCGGCTTACCCCATAAGACACTTTCCAATATGAAAAATTGAATGTGCAAGAGCGCGGCAAGGCCTGCAGAAATAATCATGGTCCAGTACATAATCCCTCCTTATTTTCGATTTTTAACAGGAATAACCAGTTTTAATCCGGACCAGGTCTCATCGACGGCGCATACCTTGATGTCCACCAGGCCGTGACGCAAGGCAATTTCGCGCACTACGTTTTCATTAACTTCGGTCGGAATTTTTGAAGCTCCTTTGGGCCAGGAAATCCAAATCATTCCATTCTGAGCCATGGCGCCTTTCAGTACAAGGATTTCAATTTCCAATTCTGATAGGGATTTCGTAAAAAAATGTATGAAATCCACATCTCGGCTGAGCTTTTTAAGTACTCTTACGTTAGTTGGCAATGGACCCAGGGTTCGGATAAAATCCTTTGGCGCATGAAGAATACAGACTTTATGATTCTCCTTGATACCAAGTTTTGCGATCAGCGGTGTTTGTGAATAACCTGCCATAAGATCATCTTACTTCTTTTTTTTTGAAGCCGCAATCGGTTTACAAAATGAAAACCCTGCTTCCGCGCCTCGTGAAACAGGGTTTGCTTACTTAATTTTTATTTTACTTTTTGGCGCGTCGATGGTAGCGGTGATAACCCTTACGGGTTACAATTTTACTTGGAACGACTTCTTAAATGCCCTTTATTTTGCCATTACGCCTTGAAGTTTGGTAATCATTTGGGCTTTTGGCACGGCACCGACAACTTTGTCGACAAGTTGCCCGTTTTTGAAGAAAAGGAGGCTGGGAATGCTCATGATACCGTATTTTGCGGCCACGCCGGGATTGGAATCAACATCCATTTTACAGATCTTGGCTTGCCCGTCAAATTCTTTGGACATTTCTTCGACAATTGGTGCGATCATACGGCATGGCGCACACCAGGTTGCCCAAAAATCAACCATTACCGGTTTATCGGATTTTAAAACTTCAATTTCGAATGAATCATCAGTTAATGCTATCATAATTCTCCTTATGTTAGTAGTCTAAACGAAAAAGTCTTTGATTTATTCCTTTGCCGCGGATATTGCGTCCGTCGGCATATCTTCGTCCTTATTATTATCAGCCGGCGTTGGTTTTTGAAAAAAGGCGAACCAGCTAAAAATGATCATTCCCACCACGACGACAGAGTCCGCTACATTGAATACCCACCAGCGCTGAATGCCGAAAATATCCGGAATATCAACGTCCATAAAATCTACGACGCGTCCGTACATGGCTCGGTCGATAAGATTTCCAACGCATCCGCCCAGTATCAAAGCCAGCGCAAGACGAAAGGCCCATTTTTCTTGTCTCATTTTGTATATGTACCAAATGAGAAAAACCATGGCCACCAGCGACACGATGGAAAAAAACCAACGCCCGAGAAACGGATGGGATTCAAAAAAACGGATACCAAAAGCCATACCGGGGTTTTCAAGATATGTCAGCTGAACGGTTGTACCAATCAGGGAGACGGTGTCGTGCAAAATCATAGTGCTTTTCACATACCATTTAGTCCATTGATCTAAAGCTACAATGGCCAAAGCAATCCAATACTCATTCAAAATCTTGATTTTCAATCTTCTATTCCTTCGTTTCGCTATGCGATTCGCGTGTTTTTACTTCTTCCAGTTTCTGTTTGCATCCAACATGATATTTGGCGACGAGCACCATTTCAAGCCTTAACCGTTCAATATCTTTACCGCAAATCATACACTGTCCATACGTACCAAGTTTGATCCGGTCCATCGCATCCGACAAGTCACCCAGATATTTATTCTCACGCGCGGCCATCATAAAAAGCTTCTCGCGGTCATGGGTATCACTGCCCTGATCGGCCATATGGAAGGAATACCCGCTATGGTCCCCGGACGCTTCACGACTTGTTTCTTCCAACAGAGTTTCCTTGATGTAGCCCATGTCCTTCATAACTTGGTTCATTTCGACTTGAATCAAGTTCTTAAAGTACTCCAGATCTTTCTTTTTCATAATATCACCTGTGTTATGTGAAACATATTAATTTATAACTTTGGAGATTCCAATCTGAACCTTTTCACCATTGATTTCGCTCTCCTTTTGGTCGGAACCATTTCCGGTCACTATATCCAGCGCCAGTGTCTCCCTCATAATGTAACTCTTTTGGCCTTGAATTGCTCGGGTAAGGCGCTCGCCCGCGGTAAATGCAATGGCGATACGCTCCACAACTTCCAAACCGGTATCTTTTCGCATATTCTGCACTCGATTGACAAATTCACGTGCAAATCCTTCGTCGATGAGTTCCTCCGTCAAATGCGTGTCCAACGCCACGGTCAAATTCAGGTCGCTCTGCACGGCAAGACCTTCTTTTTCCTCGTGAATAATTTCCACGTGGTCTTTCGTAATCTCGTGCGATACAGAATCTACGATGATTTGGATGCACCCAAAAGAAAATAATTTATCAATCTGCGATTCGGTCAAATCCTTGATCACCACGGCGGCGCTATTGACCTGCTTACCAAACTTTGGACCAAGAGCCTTAAAATTAGGCTTTGCGCGCCGATGCACAAGCGAACCGCTGTCCGACACAAACTCGATGCCCTTTACATTGAGCTCACTCTTAATAATTTCCGCAAAGCCCAATATTTGTTCACGAACCTTCTCCTCTTCAGTCACGACGACAATCTTAAGCAGTGGCTGGCGAATTTTCAGTTCTTTTAGTTCCCTCAAAGCCCTGCCCAACTGAACCACACGACGAGGCGCGCTCATTTTCTGTTCGAGCGAGACTTCCTGTTTTGTCTTGTTGAGCTTTGGAAACTCTTCCAAGTGGACTGTGGATCCGTCATCTAAATTCAACAATTGCCGGTACATTTTTTCCGATAAAAATGGACAGAATGGCGCAATCAATTTTGAAATCGTGAGAATCGTTTCGTGAAGCGTCTGGTAAGCTGCATCCTTGTCGCGACCTTTTTCACCTTTCCAGAATCGGCGACGCGATAAACGAATGTACCAATTCGATAAATCATCATCCACAAATTCCTGAATGGCTTTACCCGCGCGACACGCATCGTAAGCCTCCAAATATTCGGTGACTTCACCGACGGTCGTTTGTAGACGCGACAATATCCACCGGTCAAGTTCGGTTCGGTCTTTGTAAGGAATTTCCTCGGACGTGGGATCAAATTGATCAATATTCGCATACAACGAAAAAAATTTGTACGTCTCCAGCAGCGGGCGGAAGAATTTTTTCTTCATCTCCGTAAGGCCGTCCAGGTCAAATCGTTTCGTCATCCATATAGGCGTATTGACGAGCAAAAACCATCGAACTACATCGGCACCATACTGGTCAAGCATATCAAATGGATTGACCACATTGCCCAGGGATTTACTCATCTTGCGGCCTTGACCATCAAGAACCAGTTCGTTGACTACCACGTTTTTATAAGGGGCACGGCCGAATAGAAACGTCGAAATCGCCATAAGGGAATAGAACCAGCCGCGGGTCTGATCCACACCTTCACAAATAAAATCCGCAGGATACTGCGTTTCAAACATTTCTTTGTTTTCAAAGGGATAGTGCCATTGCGCGTACGGCATGGCGCCACTATCAAACCACACGTCAATTACTTCCGGTGTGCGGGTAAAGAGTTTTCCGTCTTTTTCAATTACGACATAATCTACATAAGGCTTATGCAAATCAAGGTCCTGAGGAACCCGTGTGCCGTCTTTCATGCGCCCTTTTTGCAACTCTTCCCGCGAACCGACACACAGCGTTTCGCCGGACTCCTCGTGAATCCATACGGGCAATGGTGTTCCCCAATATCGGTCACGTGAAAGCGACCAGTCGATATTATTTTCAAGCCAATTGCCAAATCGACCCTCTTTAATTTCCGGCGGGAACCAGTTAACCGTCTTGTTGTTCGCAACCATTTGCTCTTTGAAATCCGTTGTTCGGATGTACCAAGCATCCCGGGCGTAATAAATCAAGGGCGTACGATGACGCCAGCAATGGGGGTAACTATGTTTAAATTTTTCAGAACGGAAAAGTAAGCCCCTTCGCTTGAGGTTGGTAATAATCTCCGGGTCGGCATCCTTTACAAACATGCCTTTGAATTCCTTGACTGTATCTTCGAACTTCCCTGCACCGTCGACCGGCCGAAGAAATGGTAAATCATTGGCTTTACAAACTTGATAATCGTCTTCGCCAAACGCGGGAGCCATGTGTACAATACCGGAACCATCTTTTGTAGTTACGAAATCTCCGGGCACAACAAAAAATGCTTTTTTGTCGACCGGCAAATCATCAAACAAGCGATCGTATTCAAGACCGAGAATTGTATCGCCCTTAAAGCGCTCGACAATTTCAAAATTCTCTTTCAAAACATCCTGAACTCGGGCTTCTGCCATAATCAATATCTGTTCGTTAAAACGAACCTTCACATAATCAACGTCTTTTCCGATGGCCAGCGCTACG
>JANNSF010000043.1:0-3761 GCA_031402315.1 bacterium
GACTACTCTTGCCTTCGCGCGATGAATAAAGAAGCTTTACAACAAGACGCCGCCATATTACCCATCAAAGATGCGGCGATGTTTATTCCATCCAATCCTTTTGGGTTTCCGGGTATCGGGTTTCAGGGTGCCGGCTTCTTCTTCGCGCCAAATCCCGAAACGGGCGCAGTTTTTACCTACTTCGTAAAAGATGAATACACTTCTCTGAAGAAAAAGCGGCGGACGGTTGAAAAGGAAAAACAAAAAAAGGGAGAGGAATTAGAAATCCCGCCCTATAATATTCTTCGAAAGGAAGCAAATGAGTTGGAGCCATTTTTACTTTTCACGATTAAAGACGAGAGTGGTAATCCCGTTAAAACAATAAAAACTTCCGTAAAGAAAGGTGTCAATCGGATCGTTTGGGATTTCAGGACAAAAGTTTTTAACCCGATTTCTCTAAAGCCCTTTGATAATACAGTACCGTGGGATGAAGCGGACAAGGGATACATGGTCGTTCCCGGAAAATATTTTGTTACACTTTCCAAGTTTGACAATGGAACATGGACTGAACTCAGTAAATCCCAATCTTTCAATATAGCTCCTTTAAAGTCAGGCGCACTGCCGGATGCGGATCGAAAAAAACTGGATGCCTTTAATAAGCAAGTTGCGGAATTGATTCGCGCCGTGAGCGGCGCAGACGCTTATAGGGCTGAATTGGTTGATAAGCTTGCTCTTTTGAAGAAGGCCGTTTTAGAGACCGAAAACATTCCGGCTTCGACGTATGGAACGGTCATTGGCATTGAAACCAAACTCAAGACTATCAATCTAAAACTCAACGGCGATGCTTTGAGAGCAACCTTTGAAGGCTCGTCACCAACTTCTGTTCGAGGCCGCGTTGAAGTGATCACCGGCAATCTATGGAGTACAACATCTGAGCCGACTACGACATTCATTCACCTGTATCAAGTTTCATCGTCGCAATTTAGTGAATTACTGGACTCGCTGAAATCCGCGGGCGAGGAAATCGGCAAAGTAGAAAATGCGCTTGAAGAATCCGGTTCTCCATACACCCCCGGGCGCTTGCCGGTTTGGAAGAAGAAATAGGATAAACTTTTGAATGTTCTCATGACAACGGATCACGCCGTTCTGCGACGATTTCCGGATTTGCAGTCCATGGAATGCATGCAGGCAACTTTTGTCGAGCACTCCTTTCCCCGGCATGCGCATGACACGTACGTGATCGAATTGGTCGAAGAAGGCATTGATCGCTTTTTCTGCAAAGACGCAGAGCACAAAGCTCCGGCCGGAAGTTTTGTTTTGATCAATCCCCTTGAGGTTCATACCGGTAATCCTTCCGGACCATCCGCGCTTCGCTATCGAAGTCTTTATCCGACCGTCGAGATGATGATGGAAATACAATCGCAATCTAAAAACCACGCCACGATCCCCGTATTTACAAAAACGATCGTGCAGGACGTGGCATTGGAAAAACTGTTCAATCGCTTTTGGAAATCGCTTGATGACCCTATCCCGTTATACCGCCAGACACTTTTTTTCCGGTTTGGACAAAGACTTTTGCAGCGGCATTCCTCGTCACCCCTTGAGATGCGCAAGATTGGAAATGAAAAGAAAGCGGTTCAAAAAATAAGAGAATACATTTCGGATAATTATACCGAGACTATTTCGTTGGATTCACTATCGACTCTTTCGGGATTGAGCCCGTTTTACCTCCTCCGCTCATTTCGAAAGGAAATAGGGCTAGCACCCTACGAATATCTGATCAATCTGCGGATCGAACGTTCCAAAAAGCTCCTCCTTGAAAATAGGACCGTTGCGCAAGTGGCCCTCGAGACAGGATTCGCCGACCAACCCCACTTCACTCGCTTTTTCAAACGGCGAGTCGGCGTTACTCCGGGGCACTATACCGGCGCAGGTTAGGATTCCTCCTTTTTATCGAATTTTATTTAGGGCAACATCGTTCAAGAACTTGTCAATCCAATATTGTATTGTAGAACAGATTTATCTTTGAGAAACAATATAACACGGGAGTCCAATGAGTTATTTTTCTTTTATCATGATAGCCATGGTGTATGTTTCATCGGTTGCTTGCCAAAGGACGGAGAAGGCACCCCATTCTTACGGGAATGTTATCGTTTCTAATGAGGCTAAACTGACGCTTCCAAAATCAGGCGTGGGTAAAATCGCGTTCGTCATCTCGAATCAAGCCACGTTGATCGACATTGCAGGACCAATGACTGTTTTCGATCAGGTACAATCGCCGGGCACAACCGGTTTTGAAACCTTCACCGTTTCAGAAACCCGAAATCCGGTAAAGGTTGGCACCGTGACGATCATACCGGATTACACTTTTGATAATGTACCCGAAGCCGATATTGTCGTAGTCGGCGCACAAACTGGAGAAACAGAGAACTATCTGAACTACTTTCGTCGCATGAAAAATAGCGGAAAACTTCTTTTGGCGATATGTACCGGAGTTTCCAAGTTAGCCGACGCCGGGATCATGGATGGTCTTGAGGCTACCACGCATCATGATTTTATCGATAAGTTGCAGAAAGAGTATCCGAAAGTTAGTTTTGTAAGAGATGTGGATTATGTTTATTCGGCGCCGATGGTCTACTCCGCAGGCGGTGAGACCTCTGGGGTGGAACTGGCTCTGCATATCGTGGAACTTTATTTTGATCACGATGTCGCCGTAAAAACGGCACGCTATATGGAATATCGAGGGCCGAAATGGTTGAAGTGATAGGAAGGTGGAAAGAAACTTAAGAGGTGATAGCGACAATTCAGAATTGAAAGAGGACTATTTCTTCCTTACTGTTGGCAAAATGAAAGTTAAGATGGCTTTTATTGACATTGTTTACATTAAGAGCCAAAGGGAATATGTTAAGGTCGTTACCCATGAAAAGGCTTATCTTTCAAAAATCAGTACTCACGAAATAGAAAAACTTCTGCCAGCCAACCTTTTCAAGCGAGTTCATCGATCTTATATAATCTCAACAAAATGGACAAAGTCTTATACTTTTGATCAGGTAGATGTGGGCGGCGTTTCTATCCCCATTGTAAGAAATCATAGGAATATTACAGATGAGTTTTGATACTCAGTATTTGATTTCCGTGGTACAATTGATTCGAAGATTCTATTTGTCGAGACGCTAATTCCCATTTGAAAACTCGTAATATTTCATGAGATGGTGGAATAGCGGGTTCGATATTTCCAGAAAAGCTCATCTACGAAGACAATTTTTATCGAACCAATGGAAATAATGAGTTTATGTCCCTATTTGGGGGGAATTTGAATATGGTGGACGCGGCTGGATTCGAACCAGCGACCCCTACGATGTCAACGTAGTACTCTAACCAACTGAGCTACGCGTCCTTTTTATACGATGCGGTGACCATGGGATATTGTGCTCGGAGCCGGAATCGAACCGGCACGGGCTTATTCGGCCCGCAGGATTTTAAGTCCTGTGCGTCTACCAGTTCCGCCATCCGAGCCCCGGTATATAACCCACGAGGCGACGAACAGAGTCGAACTGTTGATGGGGCTTTTGCAGAGCCCTGCCTTACCACTTGGCTACGTCGCCTAAAATTTCAAAGAGCCCAAAAAAATAACCAGAGCCCCGAGAGGTCGAGATTCTGGTTACTCATTTCACTACCTCGACTACTGCTCTCACAGTAGATCCCATCTGGATTACACGAACTTGAGCGAGAGACGAGACTCGAACTCGCGACATCAACCTTGGCAAGGTTGCACTCTACCA
>JANNSF010000044.1:0-7594 GCA_031402315.1 bacterium
ATTGATTCCTTGAGCGATTGATTTTGGCCGCGACGCGATGGTCAGAAGCGGAATGTAGACCGCCAGCACAGAGGCCGCAAAGATCATGAGCATTCGTTTGTCGAGTGATGCCCAATAGTTTTTTTGAAATTCTTTCGGGAAGGCCACAATTCGAATCGGGATTGCGATGGCGGTGGTTCCAGCGGTTTTCATAACGATCTCCTTTTAAGTTAAATTCTAATGTTACTCTCATCCTTACAGTAACATTTTGACAATAAAAGGATGCCGTTTATCACAATTGATAAGCGTTTAAGAATACACGTCTTAGTATTGTGATTTTTAGACAGACCCCGTCTAATGTGATTTTGATCACATTAGACGGGCGTTGGCCAATGATGTATTTTGGAAATATTTAGATTCGAAGACGCCGCGGAACGTCCCGTTTATAATTCATTCAGAAAATTCCCTATCACGCAAGTACTGGTAAACTAACTTGCTGTAACGCCCTTACGGTGGCCGCGATTATCTACAGACCAGCGACCCGCACCAAAAACAACGTAGACCAAGAGAAGGAAAAGCACCAGCGACGATAGCTCCAACGATTGTCCGGATGCCAACAGACCCTGCTTCAAATGAATCAGGAAAACAGCGCCGATAAGAATGGGTATTTGCAGCAATGCGGCAAGCCTTGTCATAAGACCGACGGCCAGAAGGAGCCCGCCGACCATGTGCCCGCCTATAATATAGCCGTACCCCATGTAGACTTGTTGTGCACCAGCCAGAGTCGTAATGGCCGATGGATTTGAGAGTAACATCAATCCACGTAGAAACAAGGCTACACCCAGGTAAATACGGATAAGGGAATAGGCCAACTCGCGATTCTCTTCTAAACGAATAACCCATTCAGATAGTCGATTCATAATGTCTCCCTTGTTAGGTTGTTTAAAAAAACAAAATTCTAATGTGCGGGGCTGCAACAGTCGTCGTGAAGGACTTCACCTTTGCTTAGCACAGGACTCACATAAGGTATCCCAAGCGATAGTCCGCGTAATATCAATAGCAATGAAACCGCGACAAGACTGGCGGGTACAATGCGGGCCATTCTCTTGCGCCAATCCATGCTGGCCATAGCTCCAAAAAAACTTACGCTAAGCATCATTGGAAAAGTCCCAAACCCAAACAATGCCATATAAAACGAACTTTGAACCGCATCACCTGTCGTGATCGAAGCTCCAAGCGCCGCATAGACAAGGCCGCATGGCAAGAGCCCATTCAGCAGTCCAAGTGAAAATAGAGATCCGCGACCTTGTTGTTTTAATAAGCTCGCAAAAACGCCACGAAAGACATTGAAAATCCTATTCGGAAAAGAAGCTGCCAATCTATAATGTGACAAAATCGCAGGCATGCTAACGCCCAAAAGAATGACGACTCCGACGGCGATGGAGAGTCCTTGTTGAAACCCGGCCATTCGTACGGATACGCCTAGCCAACCCAGCAAATATCCCAATATTGCGTAAGTCAGAATCCGACCGGCATTATAAACAGCGGCATCGGTAGTGAGTGACAGTTTGTCGGTTTCCTTGTGCGGCAATGCAAGAGCTAAAGGACCACACATGCCAAGGCAATGGATACTACCAAGCAAACCCAATATAATTGCACTGACCAGTTCCATTGGAATAATTATTGTTCTCTTTTCAGAATTACGTTTTTATTCGAAAAAAACATTGTCTTCGTTATAATATTGCCGTCCGTTTATTTCCCACTGTATCTGTATTCGCCACATACCTATTACCGCGGTCGAAAAATCGACCGATTGAATTCCCTCGGCATCGGCCGCAATGGGAATGATGCGATCAAGTTTGGCGTTGGATGCACGGTATAAAGTTAAACTCCCCTTTGGTGCGAAACTTGATTTAGGAAAGCGGAGCATGAGTGTGCGGCCAGACATTGTCCACGTCAAAGGCTCCTTCAAAGCCTTGGCGGATCGCCCCTGCTGAATTTGACTTTCGTATGATATTTCCCGGTCATAATAATCGTCCGAGACAAGGTCATTCGTATTGCGCGTCGCAACCAGCACCAGAGAAAGCATGAAGACTACAAATCCTCCATACAAGAGTACAAGTCTGAATCCCCAATTCTTTAACAGCGTCATTGTTTCACCTTCTTTTTCAAGATTTAGGGTTTAGGTTTTATGGGCGCAATAAATGAAGTTTGCTCGGTGGAAACCAAGCGATCGTCGCGATAGACTCCAATCTTGATTTTGAGACTATTGCCCGGAATCGCAGTTTGCGGAATGTCAACGATAAAGGTCGATTCAACGAGTTCATCCGACTCCAGGTGAAGGTCATCGGTTCCAATCAGTTGTATGCGTCCGTCAAAATTTTCAGGTCGGAAGGCAATCTTCATATCGTGAAATGTTTTATTCAATACCTTTGCCGTATAGACATTTCGAATATCTCCATTTTCCATCAATTGGTACATGGGGCCCTTCGCTCTGAGAATTGTGGTTTGAATGTCTTTTCGCAAACTGATCAGACTGACCGTCACGATGAGGAGGATACTTAAGACGGTAGAATACGCGTAAATTCTCGGTGTCAGTTTAAACGACATTTTCTGAGATATCAGATTTTGGGAGGCGTAGCGAATCAGTTTTTTGGGCCGACCAATTTTTTCCATCACCCCGTCGCACGCATCGATACACGCGGTGCAATTCACGCATTCCATCTGAGTTCCATTGCGAATATCTATGCCGGTCGGACAAACCTGGACGCACAATTTGCATTCAATACAATCACCGTTACGCTCGGCCAAAACGCCTTTAGATAATTTACCGCGCGGTTCGCCCCGAAGATAATCGTACATCACGACAATTGAGTTTTTATCCAGAAGAACGGACTGTAAGCGGCCGTAGGGACAAACGAAAAGGCAGGCTTGCTCGCGAAATCTCGCAAATATACCGTAAAAAATCAGGCTGAAAATAACCATGGCCGTGAATCCTCCGACGTGCTCCTGTATCGGTGATCCTATGATATGAAAGAGGGCATCCGTTCCGATAATGTAGGCGAGCAGAGTGTTACCGATTATGAACGAGATGCCAAAAAATAAAATATGCTTCACCGTCTTCTTGAATACTTTTTCCGGTGTCCATTCACGGCGATCAAGTTGGTATTGCTGTGCGCCGTCGCCTTCAATCCAATATTCAATTTTTCGAAAAACGATCTCCATAAAGATCGTCTGTGGGCATGCCCACCCGCACCAAACGCGGCCAAATATGGCGGTAAACAAAATGCCGAAAACAATGAGTGACAAAAACGTCAACGCCATCAGATAAAAATCCTGAGGCCAGAAAGCCAGACCAAACAATATAAATTTTCGTTCAATAATATTGAACAATAAAAAGGGATGCCCGTCAATCCTAAGAAAAGGTATACCAAAAAGAATGCCTAGCAATACGATGCCAACGAGAACTCTCGCGTTGTAGAAGCTACCCTTCGGCTTCTTGGGATAGATCCATACCCTCTTGCCTTTTTTGTCGATGATCCCGATGCGGTCACGAAAGGACTCGCGCTCTTCTTTGAGACGGTTCGCCAAAATGGTTTCATCCGGTATCATATATAGTTGCGCTTGAGATAATCGGTACCAAAACCAATCAGCTTTCTCCATGCCTGAAGGATATTGTCCGTGCAGTCCTTGTCGTGCTTGACGACTATGCGAAGTAGAGATTCCGTCCAAAACGAATACCATTTGGCTTCAATTTTGTAGTGGCGAATATCATGCGTCGTGGCAATTCGTTTCATAGCCTGGGCGCCAATGCCCTGACCTTCCGCAAAAAGAATCATCATCAGAATGCCATACTCTAAAAGGGTTTTCTGCCGTGGCATATCCGTATTCTTGAATTTTTCGGCAATACCCGGGTCACTATTGATAAAATCTTCGTAGAAATCATCAAAAAAGTTCTTTTTTAAGCAACATCGCACATAGCTGGCTTTAACGGCGGCGATAGTTTCCTTATCGACCATGATCCCTATTCTTTTACCAAAGTGCCCTGTGGAGCTTTACCGTTAGGAGGATTGGTCCCATGAAGCTTCAGTATATAACTTGAGACGACCAAGATGTTTTTTTCACCAAGTGCTTTCCAAGATATCATCCCTTTTTCCGGAACGCCCTTCGTGACCGTGCGCATCACGTCGTTGATCTTGTTCCCGTGAAGCCAGTAGTCGTCTGTGAGATTGGGTCCGATACCGCCTTCTCCGAGTTGCCCGTGGCAAGGAATACAATTGGCTTTGTAGACTAATTTGCCTTTTTCAAGATTCCCGGCATCGGTGAAGGCTTTGTAGTCCTTTACGACCTCTACTTCTTTGGGTGCTTCATTCTTTACATTAAACCCGGCCAACAATTTCTCGGTAATTACGGGACGTTTAATATTGTAATAGGGAGCACTATAGCCTTCTGCAAGAGTCCATGATGCAAAAGCAGGCGGTACGTAATTAGGGTCTTTATCCCTCGACCAAGTCGGATCCATTTCTTTTTGGAATTCGTCAATCGAACGATCTCCGATTCCCAAAACCTGATAGTACATTACATAAAGGACGGCCCAAATGATGGTGATATAAAACATATTGATCCACCACGGCGGCAAAGGATTGTCGTATTCCCGAATGCCGTCGTAGTCGTGATCCAGCAATTCATCTTTGACTTCAGCCATGATAACCTCCATTACCGTTATTAGAATTAGGAATATCCAAGGGCATTTGCTCCATATGCCGGATGTGCATTTTGTCCAGCCGTACCATCCAGACGATGAGCGCGATAAAAAAACAGAAGAATAGTACGAGCGCGATCGTCGGCAGGAGTGCCACACCATCGATATTTTCAAATATATTTCTAAACATATAACCTCCTCGGAATTTCTATTTTATTTTGATGTCTGTTCCAAGTCTTTGGAGATAGGCAATCAACGCGATGATCTCTTTGTTTTCCTCCGTGGGAAATCCATTGGCTTTAATGTCTGCCGCAATGATTTGAGCTTGGCCTTTGAGATCCGAATTAGCTTTCTCTTCATAACCCTCAGGATAGGGCACACCGAGCATTTGCATGGCGGATATCTTTTCCCAGGTATTGGTTATATCCAGTAGATCTTCAAACAGCCAAGGATACGCGGGCATAATCGAGCCCGGCGAGAGGACGCGGGGATCCATCATGTGGCTAAAATGCCATGCATTTGAATATTTTCCTCCAATCCGGTGAAGGTCCGGCCCCGTCCGCTTAGAACCCCACTGAAACGGGTGATCGTACACAAATTCACCAGCCTTCGAATACTCGCCGTACCGTTCCGTTTCCGACCGGAATGGTCGAATCATCTGCGAGTGACACGTATTGCATCCCTCACGCACATAAATATCGCGTCCATGCAATTCAAGAGGAGTGTAGGGCTTAACGCTTGCGATCGTGGGAACATTCGATTGGACGGCAAAAGTTGGGATAATTTCGATAATGCCGCCGATCAAAACAGTCACCAGCGTCAGAACGATAAAGGTCACCGGCTTGCGCTCGATCCAACGATGGTAGTGGCTGGACGCTTGGGCCGTATATTCCTTAGTAAGCGCGACCGCCTCCGCCTTTTCATCCGAAATGAAGGTTCCTTGCTTGGAAGTCTTCCAGATATTATAAAAGAGGATAAATATTCCTGAAAAATACATCGTTCCGCCGAGCGATCGCAGCACATACATGGGAATAATCTCGGTTACGGTCTCGAGAAAATTGAAATACTGCAGTGTTCCTTCCGGTGTAAATTGTTTCCACATCAAACCCTGCGTAATACCCGCCCAGTACATCGGAACCGCATAGAATACGATACCTAAAAAGGATATCCAGAAATGGGCGTTGGCGAGTTTGATGGAATATAATTTCGTATTGTACAAACGCGGGACAAGCCAATAAATAATTCCAAACGTAAGGAATCCATTCCAGCCCAGAGCCCCAATGTGCACATGCGCGATCGTCCAATCGGTATAGTGGGATAGCGCATTAATACTTTTGATCGACAACATGGGTCCTTCAAATGTTGCCATACCATAAGCCGTGACGGCTACCACCATAAATTTTAAAACCGGCTCCTCGCGAACCTTGTCCCACGCACCACGCAACGTAAGAAGCCCATTGATCATGCCGCCCCATGACGGCGCAATGAGCATGATTGAAAATACAGAACCCAGCGATTGTGCCCAGTCGGGTAACGCCGTGTACAAAAGATGATGAGGGCCGGCCCAAATGTACAAGAAAATCAGGGCCCAAAAATGTATAATGGAGAGCCGATATGAATACACCGGGCGATCGGCCGCCTTGGGCATAAAGTAGTACATTAGACCGAGATAGGGCGTCGTAAGAAAAAATGCGACCGCATTATGTGCGTACCACCATTGGACCAAGGCATCCTGTACACCGGCGAATACGGTATAGCTTTTGGTCCACGAAATCGGTATTGCAAGCGAATTAACCACATGGAGAACCGTAATGGTAACCCACGTGGCTATGTAGAACCAGATGGCCACGTACATGTGGCGTTCGCGACGTTTGAAAATCGTTCCGAACATATTGATACCAAAGACAATCCAAACCACGGCTATCATGATATCGATTGGCCATTCGAGTTCCGCGTACTCCTTACCGGTTGTCATGCCCAGCGGCAAGGTAATAGCGGCGGCGACAATAATTAATTGCCATCCCCAGAAATGGATATTGCTTAGTTTATCACTAAACATACGCGCTTTGCAGAGTCGCTGAAGCGAGTAATAAATACCCATAAACATTCCGTTTCCAACGAATGCAAATATCACGGCATTGGTGTGAAGCGGACGGATCCGGCTAAACGTGAAGTAAGGAAGATCCAGATTCAGCTCCGGCATGTAGAGCTGAATTGCAATGATGACGCCGACCAGCATGCCGACGGCACCCCAGATCATCGTAGCGAGAGTGAACTTTTGTACGACACTATTATCGTAAGCAAAAGATTCCATCGGCCCGATGGTACGGGCTTCGTTGACGGTGGAAGTTCTTTCCATAGTTACTTTTTCTCCATGGATTGGTTATGGGATGAGGAGTCCATTAATATGCGAACCGAAGGGGTGTAGGTGTCGTCAAATTGACCTTTGCGCATGGCGTAGAGAAATGCAATCAAAAAACCACCCGCCAACATCAAACTCACAACGATTAGAACTATGAGTATGCTCATAAGACACCGGCCCGATCTCGGCCAATTTTTCTTGCAAAAAACCTGACCGAAACGACCGTATATACGACGACCGTGATAGAACTGACCGGCATTAATACGGCTGCAACCAAGGGCGACAGCTGGCCCTGCACAGCCAATCCGAGCGCGAATACGTTGTATAAAATTGTAAGCGAAAGAGCCCCTGCAACGACCCGCTTGCTCTTTTTAGCAAACGCCAATAACGACGGTATTTTTCCAATAGAACCGGCCTCGATGATCGCGTCGCTGCCCGGTGTAAAGGTCGCCGTATCTTCTGCTACCGCAATGCCCACGTCACTCTGGCGCAATGCGCCGGCATCGTTGAGACCATCGCCGATCATCATGACACGATTCCCATCCGACTGG
>JANNSF010000045.1:0-36771 GCA_031402315.1 bacterium
TGGCCATCGCCGGCGCATAACATGCGCTCCAGCGTTCGTTCGCGCCGATACATAGCTAAAATACAAGGTAGTTCATGCGATCAGTGCTCACAGCATGCGATATTCAGACCCCCGATAGAGATTGTGGCATGCTGTTCGCACTCATCGCTTACGATGATTCACGGACAGAGCGCGGCGTATCGGCACTCACACATACCGAGCCGCGTGGAGAACAGTTGAATTGAAGTTTTAGATACCGCGCGGCTCGGTAATCGACTGCCCGCGACCGTTATATGCGATGCGCTTGACGATTAGAGGAGTCGTTTGTAATCTCGTGCACCGTGAATGATTCGATGGACAAATATCGTTCGTTCTTCGATAGTGTAGAGAATGAGGTAGTTGTCAACGACCAAATACCTAAAACCGGCTCCGGCGAGCTCAGATTCTTTCGGTACGCGACCAAGTAGGGGGTGACTAGCTAAGATTGTTTTCAATCGAGTCTGCGACCTTCTCTGCAGAAGATGGGCTGTCGATTGAAATGAAGTCAATTATTTCAGAAAAGTCTTGCTCGGCAATACGTAAAAGGTGAAGTTCATACTTATTTGGCATTTCGTATTCTCTTGCGAATGTCTTTCATGACGACGCTAAGAGGTTTTCCTCGATCTCCCGATGCGCGCTGAGCTTGCGAAACTGATAACTTGCTGAAAAGTTCAATCTTCTTTTGAAGGAGATCATAGGAATCCATGGACATGACGACCATATCGCCTTCGCCGTTTTTTGTGATAAAAACAGCTTGCTTTTCACGGTGCACGAGCTCGGATATTTCGTTTGTTTTGTTTCTGAGGTCTGAAATCGGCTTGATGATTGGCATGTGGGTCTCCTATGTTGAATCAACATTATATCATTTAAATGATAATGTCAAGCGCACCGTTCATAACGTGCGATCAGATGTTCGTTTCGCCGACATCGAGTCGCGATGGAGGAATTTGAGTTTGTCCCAAAGGTCCAAAGGACTCTGTGGAGGATGCCTTTGGCACAATTTACAAGTGCATCGCGTCTCGTTGCCGCGTATACACGCGGAGCGATATATGTTTTGTGAACTTATTATTATAGGAGGCTTAATATGCGTTTTATTGTTTTGTTTATCATGATTTCAATAATGCCATGTTCAATTTCATATTCTCAAAAATTAAAAGGCGCCACTTCTGTTTTAGCGCTAGTGCGAATTGTTTTTTTTCGTCGGACGAGGGCGGTAGTGAGATGTTTCAAGGCTCGATAAATCCTGCAATTGCACATTATTATAATGAAAATAGCGCGATAGGCGTGGGTTCCTCTTATGGCTATGTTCGATCACCGTATGTGAGAAACCGTAAGGGTGATATCTTAGGAAATCACCAATTCCAAGTTTATCCATTCTGGAGACGTAATTATGACCTCACTGAAAAGACAGGAATGTTCTATCGGCTAGAGACCGGAGTTGGGTATTCCATCTCGCATGAGTATTCGAATGGTAGCTCTCCAAAATTTCACACGTGGACTTTTGATGCAGGATTTAGGTCCGGGTTGTATCATTTTCTGACTGAAAGACTCTCGTTTGAGCTCATGTGGGGTTTTTTCAATTACAGTCATGTCATTTCCAATTACAGCTATGGTACTTACCATAGCGATTATGTTGATCTAAATCTAAATTTGGGCTCAGTGACTGTCGGACTTCAATATTATTTTCTTAAAGAGTAAAATAAACATCGAAAAAGACTCATCGATCATATCATTGACTCAATTAACATGATAAGGAATAAATCCTGTTACGAGTAACGTAACACATTTAGTTTTCTTGCGTACATTCACCTTTCAGAAGATTATTATTGAGCCCGGCTTCAAGATAAAGGAGAAATCTCATGAGTTTAACCCGCCGTAAGTTCTTACAGACCTTCGTTATTGGCTTTGCCATGACTACAAAGAAAGGTTGGGCCAACAAACTTCCAACCTTGGCAATTGAGCGCCGTGACCTCTTTCCACAGGGTGTGGCATCCGGTGACCCGAAAGTTGATAGTGTGATCTTGTGGACGAGGCGTCCGCCGGTGAAGGACAATTCCGCCGGCAAGTTGACCGTTGAAATCGCGACCACTTCTGACTTCAAAAAAATCCTGGCCGGAGGTACTGCTAATATTAGCGCGGAGTCCGATTGGACATGTCGCTTTCTGGCTGCAGATCTTGAGCCTAACCGTGAATACTGGTACCGATTTATTGATGATCATGGTTTCGCCAGCCGGATCGGTCGCACCATCACGGCACCCGCTGAAGATTCCGATAAGCCCGTTCGTTTTACTTTTGTAAGTTGCCAAAGCCCTAACGAAAGCGCTCTGAATGCTTACCGAAGGATGATTTTCGAAGATGAGGCGCGTCCAAAGGATCAGCAACTTGATTTTGTCCTACATCTGGGAGATTTCATTTACGAAGTCACCTGGTATGCCGAAGATAATCCGAAAGGAAATCGCGGCCGTCGTATCAAAAATCTTTACAAGTTTCCTCAGGGTCGAAAGATAAGCAATTTTCATCTGCCGGTTTCGCTGGAGGACTATCGTACACTGTATCGAGCTTATCTTGAAGATCCCGATTTGCAGGATGCTCGCGCCCGATGGCCATTTGTCTGCGTTTGGGATAATCACGAATTTGCCTGGGCAGGGTATCAAAGTCAGTATGTGGCCGGAGGCGGCTATAACGCGCCTGCACAAAACCAGAAAGTCTTTGCCAACCAGGCCTGGTGGGAATTCATCCCTGCGCATGTCTCACAGCCGGGTAACCCCAAGCTCGAGCAATTCAAGGCTCCGGTCGTGGTGGATACACCTCTTGAGCCTTTCAATCAAGATGGACTTTCCGAAGAGCCGAATAACCTGCTGGCGATCAACAGTTTGAAAATCCAGCGTGTACTGCGTTGGGGCAAGAATGTTGATTTACTGCTTACCGATAATTGGTCATTCCGTTCTCCTGATATGTCGGGCGATGATTTTGATGTTCCCGGATTTCCCAGGGTCTTCCCGCAAATACCTTTTGAAATTACGAATTATGGTCGTCATTATGATGGAGGCAAACCGCCCGATACCATTCGATTCAATGGCAAGGAAGTTTCGAATCCGACAAAAAATATTCATGCGATGACATTCCTTGGTAGTGAACAAAAACGGTGGTTTTTAGAACAGCTCGGAGCTTCTAAGGCGCGTTGGAAAATATGGGGACATACGTTTGGCACCATGGAGATGCGTAGTGACTATCAAAACCTTCCCGGCGAACTCGGCGGTAAGTGGCCGAAAGATGTCGGCTATGCTTTGATGGACAGTCGATTTCTTCGCGACAAGCATGAGATATTTGACTTCATACACGATAAGAAGATCACCGGTTTTGCGGTGGTGGGAGGCGACCGCCATGCTTTTCATGCGGGTTTAGTCTCCAAGGATTTGCCGCCTAAAAAATACGAGCCGCTCGGAGTGGAATTCATCGTCGGCTCCATATCGCAGCAGACGCTTCTTGAAGTCATGGAAGTCACGATGGCGAAAGACCATCCGAAACGCGTATTGCACCTGATCGACAAACCCGATGGAACGGTGATTCCTTCCGTCAATGTTAGCGCGATGCATGGAGTTCAATCCGTCCTAAAATTGAAAGAAACCGGAGATATGAAACAAGCTCGCGCGGTGCGCAATCCGGAAGTGGCGCCGCATTTGTCATTTGTCGATTTTGGCGGGCACGGCTACGCTCTGGTGACGGCCACGATCGATCAACTCTCGGTCGAGTTTGTAGGTATTCCGCGGCCGCTGGAACGCAGTGAGCGTCCCGATGGCGGTCCTTTGGCCTATCGTGTTGTGCACCGCACCCGCTTATGGAAGGCCGGCGATACGCCAAAACTTGAACAGGAAATTCTTGAAGGTAACCCCCAGTATTGCATTTGACTTGGCGCTAAATTAGAAGTATTGAGGTTCATCGCAGGTATGAAATATTTTGAAACTGAACGGTTGACTATCCGGCCATTGTGTAAATCCGATATCACTGATTTTCTGCTCTATCGATCGGACGAAGCGGTTGTGAAGTACCAGGATTTTGGTATTCTAAATGAATCGGAGGCCGAGAGTTTCTTGTCAGAGCAGGAGAGTCGAATTATTATGATTGATGGCCAATGGACTCAGTTGGGTATTGAACTCAAGAACGAAAGCAGATTGATAGGAGATTGTGCGGTCAAATTAAGTAAGATCGCAAATGCTGAAGTTGGAATAACACTCTCACCAATTTATCATGGAAAAGGATATGCGAAGGAAGCGCTGACCGGCCTTTTTAAGTATATTAGAGTACAATTTGGTATCTCAACCGTTTATGGAGTTGTTGATTCTAGAAATGTTAGTTCAAATGCCCTGCTTGAACTCCTTGGCTTCATCCGAGAAAAGGAAATTGCCGATGTTCCGTTTAAGGGAGGGTTTTGCAGTGAATATTGCTATCGGTTAGATCTAAAGCGATGAGCGGAAATTGAAGCGAAAGAAAAGAATCGTGATTTCTTAGCGCGTTGAAGAATGAAAAATCTGCCTTACAATAGTCTCGATCTTCTAATCCGCAAGTTTTTCAAATTTGGATTAGAAGATGCCAAAACCAGTGTCCTTATTCAGAGCCTTTCAATCGCACGAAAAAGGAGATTCCTTACGAAGGATCAATTGGTAGAAGTGTGCTACTGGAAGTCGCCGCGTGTCGTACGACATATCCGGTCAAATTCACCAGCACAAATTAGAGCACAAACAAAGAAAGCCTTTGAAAGCAGGTCCGAGCGTTTTAGGTTAGAGTGCCTTACGTCCTTGAGCGGCGTCGGCGTACCCATGGCTTCCGCCGTTCTCATGCTTACCAATCCCAAACGCTATCCGGTGATTGATATCCGCGTTTGGAAATTGTTACATGAAATTGGAGCCGTAAGTACAAATCCGCGCGGCTCAAATTTCACGTTTGATGAATGGAGTAGTTTCCTTACC
Source organism: bacterium (assembly GCA_031402315.1). Lineage (GTDB taxonomy): Bacteria > CLD3 > CLD3 > SB21 > SB21 > JANNSF01. The sequence goes on from JANNSF010000045.1 coordinate 4,986, forward strand.
GTTGTGAGGCAGTATGCGAAAAAATACAAGGTTAGTGCTCGGGCGATTGAGAGAATATTGTTTGGGATTCACAGAAAATATCAAGATGGTAATTTGTACGAATCCAAGAAATCCGTGAACAAATAAAAGGCTCAATCGCGAAAACGATATGAAAATACTGGAGCGCATTCATCCGATTTTATTGGTCATCGTCGCCATGACCAGCGTGCAGTGGGGCGCTGCACTGGCGAAATCCCTGTTTGCGGAATTTGGCGCCATCACCGTTGTATTCTGGCGCGTTGCACTCGCGGCGATTATGCTGATGATTATCGTGCGTCCAGCGCTTCGGGCATTAAGTCGCAAGCAATGGCAGATCAGCATTATTTTTGGCATGGCGCTGGTATGTCTCAATGTCACGTATTATTTGTCTCTGCAACGCTTGCCGCTCGGCTTGTGTGTGACCATCGAATTTATTGGGCCATTAGCGGTCGCGGTTTGGCACAGTCATCGTGCGCTCGATTTTGTGTGGGTGGCTCTTGCCGCGCTCGGTATTGCGCTGCTCAATCCCTTTAGTGGCCATATCGATCCGATCGGATTTGTACTTGCTTTGATGGCCGGTGTTTGCTGGGGACTTTACATTATCCTCGGCGAGAAGTTGGGTAGTGCGATGCCGGGCGCGCTCGGTTTGACCATCGCGATGAGTGTTGGTAGTTTACTCATGGTACCGGTTAAAATAATCGATGCGCCCCAATGGTTGAATATCCTCCCCGCGCTTCCGTTTGCCGCTGCGGTGGCACTGCTTTCGTCCGTCATTCCGTATAGTTTTGAAATCGAAGCCTTGCGCCGTATGCCGACCAAAGTTTTTGGGATTTTGATGAGCGCGGAGCCGGCGCTTGCCGCGGTAATCGGCTTTTTAGTGCTCGGGGAACGGTTGACACTCTGGCAATGCATCGCGATAGTCGCCGTCATGACAGCCAGTTTCGGTGCCGCGCGCGGTGCCTCCAACGTGCCACGGGATGCGTGATCGCAAATCGTGGGAGTCGTTGTCGTGTAAGCGGCTTATCGTTTTTCTTGATTTCTAAATGAGGGAAGACGAAATTCAATTAGTCAAACAGCTTGTTCTTTAACCGTGGTGAAATCCTGATAGAAAAATCATGAAACCATTTATTATTCCATGGATTGCCGTTGCGATGATTTTACAATCATGCGGGGCACGTGATGATGAAGCGGTCGGCGGAGTGGCTGACAGGGACACCGTAAAAACGGATACCGTAATGGCTGAAATCCCTTATGGCACGATTATTCCCGCATTGGATAGCGTTGAATGGCTTGCACTTACTAACGAATATAAATCCCTAAATGAGCATATTTGTACTTCGATCAGCAAATTTGGTTTTTGTACGGATGATCGAATTTTGTGCGACGTCGATCGAGCAGGGCTCAATAAATCTCAAGCGGAAGGCCTTGCCAAGACATGGATAGAGAAGAATGGCAAATTCACAAACATCGCTGATTTTAGTAAATTAACCGTCAAAAGATTTATTGGTATTCCAAGTTGTCTGTTGTGCGACTCCACAAATAAAACCTATAGAGATTGGAGCCTGGTATTCGGTAATCAAATATATGAAGGTATGGAGGTATTTTATACTGAAATTTCTATGTACATTGATGCGTCCGGGCCATACCGCGTCGGTGGTAATTGGTATTCGACTATCCACATTCCTGCAATAGATAGTTTTAGTCTCGATAGAGCGAAAGAGAGCCTCTATGGGGACACCATTCGCATTGAGTGCTTTACACCTATTGTCTATATCGTATCGCCCCAAAATATTGCTGCAGGCGGTAGAAAAGTGATCATCCCTAAAAAGTACAATAATAGGATCGAACTGCGTGTCGCTTGGGAGATTTTTATTGCACGACAATACCTTATCTACGTTGACACGACCACTGGCAGAATTATTTTCAAGAATCAAACAATTATCTGCTAAGCGGAATTTACAGATACCGCTGGGTTGGTAGAGTGATTGCAAACCTTATGGCATTCCAGAAGGAAACCATTCTTGAAACAAAGCCTATGCATGGTCGTACGTGCCCATACTTCATTTAGCCGTAAGGAGATTTCATGACCCGAAGAACTAATGCAAAAATCGCAGGATTCACATTTCTCTTCTACATTGCCGCAGGCATTACCAGTATGGTCTTGTCCGGCGATGCGAAGAGTGGTCAAGGGACGGCCGCCAAGCTTGCGAACCTTGCGCTACACACGAATGAATTCGGTTTCGCCATCATTCTGGATGTGCTGTGTTGTTTTTCGGCCCTCGTACTTGGCGTAACTCTGTATGCGCTAACCCGGGACGAAGATCAGGATATAGCTTTGTTTGGTCTATCCTGTCGCGTCGGAGAGGGAGTGATTGGCGCTGCCGGTCTGCCAAAGTCTCTCGGACTGTTATGGCTCGTGACCGCCGATGCAGGATCGAGCTTTGCAGATCCTGCGACGCTGAATTCACTCGGAGCCTTTCTGTTAATGCCCGTTGGCAGCTCTACGATTAGTGCTACATTTTTTGCGGTTGGCAGCGCGGTCTTCTCTTTTCTATTGCTTAGGGGAAGGCTAATCCCATCCGCGCTCGCAGGGTTGGGAATTGTCGCATCGATACTGCTCGTCGTAGTACTTCCCTTACAACTCGGCAAGTTTCTTGAGCCGACTTGGTTTGAGTGGATGCCAATGCTAGTATTTGAAATCATTTTTGCAGGATGGCTTCTTGTCAAAGGAGTTGATGCAAAAAATGTTAAAATCTAATACCACCGCTTGCACGGCATACATGAGTGTGTTGTCGGCGATAATACTTGAAGGGAAGGGCTCTTGATTATGCGTAGAATATTAATAGCTTTATGTCTTTGGTGCGCCACGAGTTGTCATTCCGTGATGGCACAACAAATTGAAAAATCACGAACGGACTCCGTTATTCTCTTTGTTTGCGAACACGGATCGGTAAAAAGCGTAGTGGCTGCTTTCCACTTTAATCGTTTGGCCAAGGAACGAAACCTGCGATATACCGCAATAAGTCGTGGAGTGAATCCGGATTCAATAGTACCGCAGATCATTATCGATAAATTGCAAGACGACGGATTTGTCGCAAATGGCCTAAAACCCAAAAAATTGGCCATCTCCGATACGATGGGTGTTAGCAGAATTGTGTCTTTCTGTGCGTTGCCGAATGATTTTCATTCTACTGAATCGTGGGACGGTGTGGCTCCTTTAACCAAGGAATACGACAAGGGTCGCAGGGATATTGTCATCCGGATAACGCGATTTCTTGATGAGCTTGATAAGAAATAGACGATGCGGTCGTTAACGACCTTGAGGTCTTGCGTAGTTCTAAAAGTAATTTTGACGTTATTATTGTTGATGTTTGCGTCGTGTTCAACTGATAGGCGCCTTCATTCAATCTATGACAAGGAAGTCGATGCGGTATGGGTTTCGGCCAATCCCAATGCGCATTCGTTTTACACCAAGAGTGTGGATATCACGGTGACGTTTGTTGGAATCAGAGACTCCAATTTTGTATTCGAAGCAATTTGTTCTTCAAAAAAACATGATTCGACCGCCGTCACATTTGACCGCGTCGTGCTAAGAGTTAAGGGATGTCGCTCGCAATTTGTATTGACAATAGTCGGACACTCGGAACAGAAAACATTTGTCATGCTGGATCAAAAGCCAATGAGGCTGGAGTTACGTTTTAAGACATTGGACGATCGAAATTTGAACTGTTTACTGTCCGGAGGAGACGTTATATTGACTGGAATTGATATGCTTAAAAATGGCAGAAGGTATGACTATGGCGAGATTCCTTTTGAACCTTCAAATCTATGGTAGTTCAACTTAAGCCGGTATGCGGTCGTCCGGCGTACTCTCTAAGAACAGATTGTTTCATACACTCAATAAATGGAAGGAAATTTGGATTATGAAGATTGTCGGTACCGTGGAGAGCCTGTGGCGCTATCCGGTCAAAAGCATGAGCGGAGAGCCGCGTAAGAAACTATTTTTAGGTTTTGCCGGTGTCTACGGTGACCGGTGTTACGCGTTCAAGAATTCTGCGGCGAGAAAAGGGGCTCCGTACCTTACCGCCGGCGCAAAGGAGCAGATGTTGCTCTATCGCCCGCAATTTCGCCATCCGGAACGAGCGGCGGAGCCGCCTAATTTGGCCGAAGCCATGAGCATTGAACCCGGTATAACCTATGCGAATGCAGAGAGCGGAGATTTGATGGTGGATGTGATTACACCTGAAGGAAATTTGCTCCCCATCGATGATCCAAGACTATTGCACTTGCTACGCGAGGGTCTGAATGCACAAGCGGTGCTATCGCTGGTTAAGTCCGATCGAGCGCTGACCGACTGTCGTCCGGTTTCGATGATTAGTTTACAAACCATCAAACAATGCGAAGTAGAGATGGATATCCCGCTTGATAAACGGCGGTTTCGCGCGAATATATACGTCGATCTTTCAGCGGGTGCTGGTTTCGCCGAGGATGGATTTGTCGGTCAAAAGCTTCGCATCGGCACCCAAGCGGTGGTTGCGATTCTCGAGCGTGATCCACGCTGTAAGATGCTTTCGCTCGATCCGGATACCGGCGAACACAACCCGGAAATATTGCGAAAAGTTGTTAAGACCCATGATAATTTTGCGGGACTGTATTGCGCAGTTCTGGTTGAAGGAAACGTATCGGAAGGTGATTCGATTCACTTACTGGAATAATGATCCGCTCCGAAGTGCAAGATGCATCAATTAGGCGGAACTTCTGAAATACGAAGGCGTAAGAACATCAGGAATAAGCGCCAAACTCAATTGCAAAAGGAGCACCTATGAACGAGTCGAAAACGATGGAACAAACGTCACCACGCTCCAGAGCAAGGATTGCGGGCGCTATTTACTTAATCACTTTTGTGACCGGCGGATTCGCTCTTTTTATCGGGGGTAGCTTAGGAACGGCAGCCGGCCTTGTTGCCGGTGTGAGCTATGTCGCCGTGACACTGTTTTTTTATTTTATATTTAAGCCGGTTAATAAGATTGTCTCCTTGCTTGCGGCTGCTATTAGTCTTGTGGGGTGTGCAAATGGACCACTCAGACTTCTTCATGTCGTTCCGTTTGATGTCCACTCTTTAGTGTTTTTTGGTTTTTATTGCCTGTTGATTGGCTACCTCATTTTCAGGTCAACTTTCCTGCCTAAATTTTTGGGTGTATTCATGGCCATTTCGGGTTTGGGCTGGCTGACCTTTCTATCCTCGTCACTTGCCAATTCGCTCTCTCCCTACGTTTATGCGCCGGGCATCTTCGGCGAAGGAGTACTGACGCTATGGCTGGTCTTTGTCGGCGTGAACGAGGAAAAATGGAGGAAGCAGTCCGGCCTGGAATCTTAGAATGGCGGTAGCGACGTGATTTTATAAGCCGCCCACGTGTGAAGAAAATGAAGCAGATATGGTAAACGTCTTGACAGAAATTTTTATCAATAAGCCGATTGACATCGTCTCGAACTATGCCGCTAATCCTGACAATGCCCCTGAATGGTATGAAAATATAAAGTCCGTGGTTTGGAAGACGCCGAAACCACTCACTGTTGGCTCCCAAGTTGCATTTGTTGCCCATTTTTTGGGGCGACAATTAGCCTACACCTACCGGTTCGTAGAATTAATCCCAAACAGGAAACTCGTTATTCGGACGGCGGAGGGGCCGTTTCACATGGAGACAACCTATACGTGGGTTGCCATTGACGACCACATAACAAAGATGACTTTGCAAAACAAGGGAAACCCAACGGGCTTTTCAAAACTATGGGCACCCTTTATGGCGACCATGATTCGCAGAGCCAATACAATGGATTTGAAAAAAATTAGAGTAATTCTTGAAAAGAAATAATGTATCAAACGGATTGAGCTCCATCGCGCACGGTGTTGAGCAAGTTCAGTGTTTAATAGGATTAAAGAAGTAAGTTAAACAGCCGTACTAAACAATGGATTAATCACTATGCAATTTGACTTAAATAAATCGATTGAAATCCTTGAAAGAACGCCGCACACCCTCGAGGCAATGCTGGACGGCCTTTCCAACGAGTGGATACGGAGTAATGAAGGGCCGGAAACGTGGAGTCCATACGACATTGTCGGGCATTTGATCCATGGAGAAAAGACCGACTGGGTACCAAGATTGGAAATTATTCTGGCGCAAAAAGGGGATCGGGCTTTTGTGCCGTTTGACCGCTTTGGTCAATTCGCAGAAAACAAAAAAACTCTCAAACAACTCTTAAACGAATTTAAGGCAATTAGAACCGTCAACATTGAAAGACTACGTTCGAAGAACTTGACGGAACGTGATTTGGCGCTGACCGGGAAACATCCCGCATTTGGAGAAGTTACTTTGTCCCAGTTGCTATCCACATGGGCTGTCCATGATCTGAATCACATTTCTCAAATTTCAAGAGTGATGGCCAAGCAATACAAATCGGCTGTAGGGCCTTGGATTGAGTTTTTAGGAATACTCCAGGACAAATCGTGATGAGAATTATTTGATCAAAAAAATCAGAATCGCGGATTTGATAAGGCCGTTCCGGATGAATTACGAATACTATGAATGACGAACAATGCGTATTGCAGTAATCTATGATATTCACGGCAATCTGCCGGCCCTTGAGGCGGTCATGGCGGATATTATTGCAAAACCGGTGGACCTTATGGTCGTCGGAGGTGACATTATTCTCGGGCCTATGTCGCGCGAAGCGCTATCGTATCTGATGACGGTGAATATTCCGGTACAATTCATTCAGGGTAATTGCGAGATCGCCGTTCTCGCGCAATTGGCCGGACGTATCCCGGCACTGCCCGAGCAGGCGCGTGATGCAGTTCGCTGGACGGCAGAGACACTGACGATAGAACACGCGCAAACGATTGCAAGCTGGCCAAAAACTTTTCGAATCAGGATACCGGAATTGGGTGATATCTTATTTTGTCATGCTACGCCGCGCAATGAAAATGAAATTTTTACACGTCTTACGGCGGAATCAAGTCTGTTGCCGGTTTTTGATGGAGTTCATGCGGACCTCGTCGTCTGTGGGCATACCCACATGCAATTTGACAGAATGGTCGGGGGTACCCGCGTAGTTAATGCCGGCAGTGTTGGAATGCCATTTGGAAATACGGGCGCCAATTGGCTTTGGCTTGACTCTGAAGTTAGACTTCAACACACAACCTACGATCTTTTGAAGGCGGCAGAAATGCTGCGAGCAATAACGTATCCAAACGTGGATGATTTTGTAGAACATCATGTTCTTCATTCCCCAACGGAAAACGAAAAGCTAGAGTTGTTTTCCCGCGTGGAAATTGGTGCGAAAAAATCCGAAAAAATGTAAAAAACCTTGAGATTGGAAGTGGGGTCTTCTATATTGCGCCCGCCATGGAATTCGGAATGTGGCGCAGCCCGGATAGCGCACTCCCTTGGGGTGGGAGGGGTCGGAGGTTCGAATCCTCTCATTCCGACGACAGGTTGTTTCGATCATCTCGAGACAACCTTTTTTGTTTGTATTCCATTTCGATTTGATCTAATTTTCCCTCGCGGATTTCTCAGTAATAGCGTATCAGTTTAAAGCGGTTATGAAAACAATTCTCACCATCGACGACGAGCATCAGATTCGATGGATTATGCGTCGCATTTTTGAGGCGGAAAATTTCAAAGTGTTGGAGTCCAACAATGGGCGTGATGGACTTGAATTACTTCGCCACAATACTGTAGACGTTATTTTTATGGACCTTCAAATGCCGGTGATGGGGGGCCTGCCGACGCTGGAGGAATTGCGAAAAGAATTTCCGAATATTCCCGTTATCATTTTGACCGCATTTGGTGAAGTCAAGACGGCGATCGAGGCAATGCGGCTTGGGGCGTACGACTATCTTTCAAAACCTATGGAAAAAGATGTGCTCATCGCAACCGTTCATCGTGCGCTCGAAAATCGCGAATTGCGACGCGAAATTGAGCTCTGGCGCTCACGGGCTCAAAAGCTTTCCGAAGGGCCCCTCGCGGAATCTAAAAATCCCTCGATGCAAAAAGTTTTGGAGCAGGTTCGCCTCGTTTCCCAAACGGATTATACCGTTTTGCTGACCGGGGAGACCGGCGTGGGTAAGGATGTGATGGCCCATGCCCTTCACGCGCAAAGCAAAAGAGCCGGTAAGATATTTATCCCCGTTGATTGCGGAGCGATCCCGGAAAATCTTGCGGAGAGTGAACTTTTTGGTTACGAAAAAGGCGCCTTTACCGGAGCCGATCGGCGGAAAGAAGGGTTGTTTGAACTTGCCGATGGTGGTACAATATTTCTCGACGAATTAAGTAATCTTAGCGAAGGCACCCAGGCGAAAATTTTGCGAGTTCTGCAGGAACGAAAGATCATGAGGGTTGGAGGAAAGGAATTCAATGATATCGATGTTCGGGTCATCGTCGCTACAAATATGGATCTGGAGGATGAAATAAAAAATGGAAGATTTAGAGAGGACTTGTTCTATCGACTAAATGAATTTGCCATTACGATACCGCCGCTTCGCGACCGTCTTGAGGATTTTGAAAGTTTGGCGGACATGTTCATGGCCAAAACCGCTATGGAATTAGGAAAAAAAGTTGCTCTTAGCTCAAGCGCTATTGATCTCATGAAAAATCATTCCTGGCCTGGTAATGTGCGTGAATTGAGAAATGTTCTCCGATCCGCCATGTTGCAGTGCGACGATGAAATAAAACCTGAACACGTGGAGCGCCTCATGCGCACTCGCAGGCCGGGCGAAGAGCCTTCCGGTGGAGAAGTTGAGGCTTCTGTAAATCACATTATGCATGGGCAGACGTCGCTTAAGAACTTGGTGCGTGACTTCGAACGGAAAATTTCGGCGGAAGTGGTTCGCCGCTCCGATGGGGATAATAAGCGTGCCGCTCAGCTTCTTGGCTTGCACTACACCACACTTTTAGAAAAGCTGCGTTAGATTGGTGCTTCGAATTCTTTCATCACCTAAATCCATAGGGTACTATGAATAAATTGTGGTTTCTTTTTTACGTCGGATTGATTGGCTGTTCATCGATTCCATTATCCACAAGCAATGAGGCGGCCCGACAATATTATCTCGCGGGCAGGTCCTTTGAAAAGCAGAGCGATCAGGCTAAAGCGTTGGACGCTTACAAGAGCGCCTCGCGTGCGGACGAAGCATTTTGGGAGGCCTACGCGGCGCTCGGTCGCATGTATGAAAAGGCCGGTAATTTCCGGAAAGCATCGTTCTTTTATGAAAAAGCTTTATCGCTGAAAGATACCGTATTCCTTTATCTTCCCTATGCTCGTGTGATGATGCTTCTCGAGCGCTACGACGAGGCTTTTCTATTCTCCAGAAAGTACAATCGGATGTATCCCAACGATTCAGACGGACTTAGTATCTTAGCGGACGCCGCACAAGCCCTGCGTGATCCGGGGGCGGAAGCGGACTTGCAGAAATGGACGCAAATTGACTCTTCGGATATCAACGCGTGGGTTCACCTTGCTCAATATTATTTTGATCAAAAAGACTTCGGCCTCGCCATTCCGATTTACGAGCGAATTTCCAGCCGTGGCGTGAAACTGGATGGTGATTTCTATTTCGAGTGGGCACAATGTTTTTTGTATCTGAAAATTTGGGATGAAGCCAAAGCGAAATTAACCACCGCCATCGCGATGGGAGTCAAACATCAACAGGCCAACGACTATCTCCAACTGACCGAAGAAATTTTATTCGGCCGGTTCAAAGAAACGGTATTTTCAGGGTATCTCAATTCTAAGCAGGAACTGGAGTTGATCGATCAGGCTCCGGACCGCCAAGCAGCATTTGCCTCCATCACATCACGGGTAGAAGAAAGCCTTCAAAAGGAGCCTTCGTTTTATCTGGGGCATAAACTGCTGGCCGATCTATATTTTACCGCGGGCTACGATTCCCTTGCGAAGCCGCATCTGGATTGGCTCATTCAGAACAACCGCGGGGATGCGCAGGATCGGGCGGATCGGGCGTATCTTTTTTTCAGGGCGGGTGATTTTGAAAATGCGAAGCGTGAATATCAAGTTTCACTTGGCATAGCGCCCAATCAGCCGGCCGTCAAAAGATATCTGGAAATTATCGAAAAAATTGCGACCGGAAAAATCAATAAGAAGGCCTATTCATTTTTCGAACTCGCGGCGACAAAACCGGATTCCTCGGAATGGTATTATCATAAAGCGATCCAAACCGATTCCAATTACGCCGAGTCCTATATTCAGCTTGGACTCGTGTATTATCAGCAGCGTGATTACGTAAAAGCCGAATCGGCTTTTCGCAATGGGCTTATCAAATCGTCCGATATGACGCTGATTCCCAAATTTCAGTACAATCTTGGATTGGTGTATTCGAAACTCGATTACCACGACAAAGCGATTGCGGAATTCAAAAAGGTATTGTCCGCCGATTCCACCGATGCGGACGCCTTGTATTATCTATCGCTTACGTACGCCGATAAATCGGATCTCCGGGATGCGACCGAGTATCATGACCGCGTTATTCGTGAAGCGCCGGACTATTTTTTGCCCTCGACGGATGAATTAAGGCAAGTGGGTATTACGACCGATCCTGCGCTAGGCGCTCAAACGCTGCGGTTTGACGATTCGCTGGCGATCGGAAGAACCAATACGTACCGACTTAAAATCAAATCCAAAAAGAACGCCCTTATCGGTGCGGATGTCAATGGTGATCTTTCAAGAGAAATGACTATCGTATTTCGCGAGCAGGTCCTGGACGTTACTAATTTCGGTGTGAGTGAATTTTCGCTGGAGATTTTGTCCGTGGTGGGCTATGCCCTAACGCCGAAAGAAAAAAATCTCACCGGGCAAAAATTCTATTTGCGAATCTCCTCCGTTTTTGGTGTTGTTAATATTTACGGTTTAATGGAGGAAAACCCGAATTCACTGCAACGATTTGTCATTGCCGTGATGGAAGATTTACATGGTCACTTTTACCGTAATACGGTGCGCGAGGGAGAGATGTGGCGTTCCTCGCAAAACGTATTCAAACTGGGCGGTGTCAGTTCGGTGACGGAATTGGATGATATATCCAATGGGATGGCCGGTCTAAAAAAGACCTACGCCATTTTTGGAAGCTACGATGCGGCGAAGTATGGTGAATCCGGGCGCGTGACACTGCAAAACGCCGGACGCGCAGAATTCGAAATGGATTTGAAGGCGCGAAGAATTTCCCGCTTCCACAATAGATTTACGACGAAAGAGTTTCGTGAATCCACGGCCACTTTGGAAGTGCAGGAAGCCGAATACGATGTGAGGCTTACCGATTCCAGAATCGAAAGATTGGAGGAGCCGAAGAAGGTAACGCTGGATCTGCCTTACGTGCGTCAGCATGGCCCTCAGTGTGCAGCGGCTGCGCTATCCATGGTCCTTTCGTATTACAAAGTTCAATTGGACCAGGATGAGATCTACGCCAAGATCAAGAGCGATTTTGCGGGCGCGCAATCGGGCGATATCCTTAATTTTCCGCGAAGTTTGGGTAAGTTTAAATCTTTCGGTTATGCCGGTACCTTGGATGACTTGAAGCGTCGTGTGGATCAGGGTCAGCCGATGTTGGTGTTCCTGAGTCCGTTTGGATTTGGTCACGTGGTCGTCGTGGTGGGTTACGATGAGACGAAACACCAGATTATCATGCACGATCCGACCGTGGCGGACTATCAGGCTGTTTCGTACGATGATTTTCTTCAAGAGTGGCAGCAGAGCGGGAACGAGTGTGTGCTTGTCGTTCCCTTTGATAAGACCTTAACGCTGGGGGAAGCGCCCATTAGTTCCTATACGGCTGTTGAAACAAAATGGCGTGCGGACAAGGAAGCGAGTGACCGACAATACGACAAGGCTCTTTTATTATACCGTGAGTCGCTAAAAGCTTTTCCGGGATTTCAGGGTGCGATGGAAGGCATCATGCTCCTGCATCTTCAGCGCGATGAATTTGACAAAGCTTCTTTGATTTTGGATACGTTGCTCACGGCGAATCCGAATAGTACGGAACTGATCTTAAAGCGGGCCAGTATATTGCTGTCCCAGTATGACTACGACAAAGTCCTGCAAATAACGCGTAGGGCCAAGCAACTCGACGAATCCAATATCACGAATTACATTTTAGGTGCGAATGCACTCTATTCTCAAAAAAAATACGAAGAAGCGGCCGCCGAGATTCGTCAAGCCATTAAGATCAATCCGCTTATTTCTTCCCCGCGGAATTTGTACGCGGGCATTCTTGCGGAGATGGGCGATTTTGATAACGCGTATGGGCAATCGGAATTGGCCATCAAATACGAACCGGAAAATGTCGGGAATTATCTCAGTCTTGTGGGAATTTATCAAACCGAAATTTCAAATAAATTCCGGACCGGCCCCAAAAAACTCGAATTGATTAAAAAAAGTTTGGCTCAGCTGGATAAGATAAAGGAAATAAGTCCGGCGTTGCCCAATATTGATCAGCTTTACGCGGATGTTTTTATCCTGTCAGGAGATTTTGCGCAAGGGGATTCACTCTTTCGACAAAATATCAAAAAATTTCCGGAAGAAAATGGCGCGTATAATAACTTCGCATGGCGTCTCGCAACGGCCGGTGAGCGACTAACTGAAGCGGAAAAACTCTCCCAAAAGTCCATCGAATTGTCCCAGCGCAATCCGTACTATTTTGATACCATGGGTTGGATTCATTTCAAAATGGCGGTAAATTTTCAATCGTCCGGAAGGAACGATTCCGCGGAGGTCTATTTTCAAAAAGCGGAGGCGGAATTGAAAAGTACGATTGCCTACGACCGTTACAGCGATTTTGCATTCCGACATTTGGGCGTGATGTATGAAAAGTGGAATAAGCCGGATCTCGCGGCGAAGGCCTTTATGGATGCGGGAGAATTTTTGGCCGACAGGGTCCGAGTAAATACTGAAATCGCTCAGGATTGTGAAGAAGCGGGCATCTATGACCGTGCGATGGAATATTATCGCAAGGCCATTGATGAAAAATTAAATTTTGAATACGGCAATTATCGCATGGCCTGGATCTATTCGGTCGTAAAGGAAGACTACAAAACTTCTGAAGTATATTTATCACGAGCGATCGAACAAGATTCTTCAAATTATCTCTATCAGGGATTACGCGGGATAAACGCCTATTTGAAAAAGGACTATAGTGCGGCCATTTCAATCTTGAAAAATCAGGCCTATGCCGATCAGGAATCCATTGTACAATATTACTACCTCGGCTTGGCGTATCGGGCGATGGGTAACATAGCCGAAAGCAAAAAAATCATGATGGAATATCTTCGCCGAGAGCCAAACGGAAGGTTTTCATCGGAAGCACGGAAGATAGCCCGATGATTGTTCTAAGAAATGATAATTTGAATATTAGAATTGAGTCCAAGGGCGCTGAACTTGTCAGTGTGCAGTCGGAAGACGATTACGAATACATTTGGCAGGCCGGAGAAGAGTGGCCCCGTCATTCGCCAGTCCTTTTTCCCATCGAGGGGCGGCTAAAAGGGGATCAGTTTACTCACAACGGGATTGCGTACAAGCTTGGCCAGCATGGCTTTGCAAGGGATATGGATTTTGAACTTGAGAAGAGCTCTAGGAATGAGGCGGTCTTTTTATTGAAATCGAATGAAGATACTCTTAAAAAATATCCCTTTCTCTTTCAATTGCGAATTGGTTACTTGCTCAAAGAGCGATGCGTGACAATTCGCTACACCGTATCGAATTGCGATACTAAGGCGATGTTTTTTTCAATTGGTGCCCATCCGGGGTTTAATACGCCGGGTCGTTTTGAAGATTGGTCGATAAAGTTCTCCGAAAAAGAAAGCCTGGAGCGGCACTACCTGGAGGGTGGCCTATTTCATGGAGAAACGGCAACGGTCTTGAAAGATAATGACGTTCTACCGCTCGATTATGATTTGTTTGAACGGGATGCCATGGTTTTCAAAAATCCCAAATCGGGTAGCGTGGTTTTACGGTCGACGAATTCAAGGAAAAATGTGATTATGAATTTCGAAGGATTTCCTTTTCTGGGAATATGGACAAAGCCCGGAGCACCATTTGTTTGCATTGAGCCGTGGTACGGGCTCGCCGATTCCAAGGATTCGAATGGGGAAATTTCGCACAAAGAGGGAATTCAAAAACTGGAAGCGGATGAAATCTTTAAGACCCAATGCTCGTTAACTTTTTTATAGAAAGGATTTATGAAGCACTTAGTACTCTGTGCGACACTCGTTCTCAGCCTTCTGGGATGCAGTGTTGCGAAACAAATTGACCAGGCTAAAGCCTTTGCCAAATGCGACTTCTCCTTAGCTTCTGCGGATGATTTCACCTTGGGAGGCGTCAAGATTGATCATGCCAAATCCGCGAAGAGTCTCAGCATGAAAAAGGCAAGTAAACTGATGGCTGCGATGAGTGAAAAAACAGTACCTCTTACGTTTAACTTGAATATCCTCGCCAAAAATCCCAACAAAAAAGAAGCCGGCATGAACAAACTTGAGTGGATTCTGCATGTGGATGGTCGGGAATGGACGCGTGGAGCGATAGAGGATCGCTTCTTAATTGCGGACTCCAGTGAATTGGAGTTCCCCATCGCGATAAATGTGGATTTGAAAAAACTCCTCCAATCGGAATCGGGAGAAAGTATGATGAATTTGGTCTTCAATTTGGCCGGTGAAGGTCAGTCGCCGACGCGATTTCTTATTAAAGCCAAGCCATGGATTGATGTGGGCGGCATAAATATTGAATACCCCGGATACATTGACATTAAAGCATCCGTGGACGCCGAGGACAGCAAGAAATTGCGTAAGAAGGTCAAAGAGAAAGTGAAGAAAAAATCTGAAGATAAGTCTGAAGATAAGTCGGTCGAAGGAGAATAGGCCTAAAAAAAGTAGGGCTGAATCCAGAGTAGAAATCCAGCCCTATCGGTTCTCACTTATGAGGAGGGTCTTATTAAAAAAATTGCATATCAAAGATAACTTATTAAGAAGTACGATAATTTACGATATAAGACCTACGCCGTCAACTACATAAATATGTAGTAAATGCTTTACGAGGTCAAGTAAATAATTTGTAATATTTTTGTCATGAATAAAGATAAAGAGACAGTCGCCGTCCTAAGAAAGAAGATCGAAACTCTGGACTATCAATACTACGTACTGAATAGTCCGTCGATTTCGGACGAAGAATACGACGGTCTTTTACGTGAACTTGCCGATTTAGAAGCCGCCCATCCGGAATTGATGTCACCGGATTCGCCTACTCAACGGGTCGGATCGGATCTCACAAAAAATTTCCCCACGGTGCGCCATATTCAGCCAATGATGAGCCTTTCGAATACGTACGACGAGTCCGAACTCAAGGATTTTGATCGCCGGGTCAAAAGCATTCTTGATGGAGAAAACTATGAGTACGTCTGTGAATTGAAGTTTGACGGTGTCGCCATGAGCCTGATTTACAAAGATGGCACATTGATTCGCGGCGTCACGAGGGGGGATGGGGACGAAGGCGAAGAGGTTACGGCCAATTTAAAAACCATTCGCTCCATTCCTCTCAAGATCGATAATCCCAAGTACGCCGACGTCGAGATCCGAGGAGAAGTTCTAATGTATCGCGATGAATTTATCCAAATGAATGCCCGGCGCGCTGAAGCCGGCGAAATGACCTTTGTGAATCCACGAAATTCTTCCGCCGGTACTTTGAAACTACAGGATCCGCGCGAGGTGGCTTTAAGACCGCTTAAATTCTTCTCGTACTACCTTCGTGAATTATTGCCCGCGAAGAATATTAGATCCCATTTTGACAGTCTTAACATCTTGAAAGAACTCAGATTTCCGGTCATGAATGTCTATCAGAAGTGTGCGGATATTGGCGAGGTGTTTGAGTTTTGCAAAGGCTGGGAATCCAAGCGTGAGGAGCTTCCTTTCGAAATTGATGGCGTTGTCATAAAGGTGAATTCCTTCAAACAACACGATATTCTGGGCGCTACCGCTAAATCACCCCGTTGGGCAATAGCGTTCAAGTTCAAAGCACAACAAGTCGAAACGAGGGTGAAAGACATTACGCTTCAGGTTGGGCGAACCGGAATTGTAAGCCCTGTCGCCGAACTTGATCCTGTATTTCTGGCCGGGTCGACGATTAGTCGCGTTACGATTCACAACGAAGATTTTATTCGGGAAAAAGACATTCGAATTGGAGATTTTGTCGTGATTGAAAAAGGCGGGGACGTAATTCCGAAAATTGTACGTGTCGTCTTAAAAAAGCGTAAAAAGTTCACCCATCCTTATTTATTTCCCAAAGCATGCCCGATTTGCAATTCGCCGATTTCCAAGGTCGACGGAGAGGCCGCATGGAGGTGTGATAATCTTTCCTGCGCGGCGCAGGTCAAACGGCGAATTGAGCATTTCGCTTCGCGCAACGCGATGGATATTGAAAATTGCGGCGAGGCCATCGTGCATCAATTGGTCGAGAATAAGCTGATAAAAGATTACGCCGATTTGTATTATTTATCAAAAGAAAGTCTATTGAGTCTTGAAAGGTGGGGTGAAAAAAGTTCGGATAATTTTTTGTCCGGAATAGAAAAAAGTAAAAAGCGATCGCTGGAAAAATTGATATTTGGCCTCGGAATCAAGTTCGTCGGAGAAGAAAGTGCGAAGGATTTAGCTCGGCGATTTAAGTCACTCGATCAGGTAATGCAGGCGTCGGAAGAGGACTTACTGCAAATCGAGGGCATCGGCGAGCGAACGGCCAAAAGTGTCGGAGCATTTTTTTCAAACAAGGCGAATCGAGGCGTTCTTCAGAAACTCATTCGTGCAGGTATTAACGTAAATCATATTTCGGACAGCGTGGACAAGCCGCCGCTGCTGAAAGGGATTACATTTGTTCTGACCGGTACCCTTCCTACCCTCGGCCGTGGTGAGGCAAAAAAAATGATCGAAGACTACGGTGGAAAAGTATCCGGCAGCGTCTCTTCGAAAACGAATTTTCTTCTCTCCGGTGAGGATGCAGGATCCAAATTGGACAAAGCACGCGAATTAAAGGTTACGATTATCGATGAAGAGGAATTTCATAAAATGATCGCACATCGCAATTGATTCTTTTAAAAAAAAGAGTAATTTGGCTATGATCAGCGAGAGTAATTCAGTGGTAGAATGCCAGCTTCCCAAGCTGGACGTCGCGGGTTCGACCCCCGTCTCTCGCTCTAGATTTGAAAACGTAAGGTCGTATACCCATTTTGATGACAAAAGACATTAGATTTTCATTAGTTCCTATTTTCCTCGCCTTGGTCTTCACGTCTTGTTCTTCCATTCCCAAAGACCCACATTTACTTAGCGCCTATTACTTTGAAGAGGCTCGCGCGTTTATGAAAAAGGGAAATATCAGCGACGCGATTATACGCTTCCAGGACGCGATCAACTCGGATTCGTCATTCTTACAGCCATACATTGAATTAGCGGAGATTTTTTTGGCGCAGAATAAGAGCCGATCGGCTGAAGAATTATTACTTCGTTATACACGATCTCGCTCGGGCCGGTATTTATTTCTGCTAGGACGTTCTCAATCCCAGCAAAAGAAATGGAATGAGGCTATTGAGAATTTTCAAAAAGCTTCGGAATCCGGAATAGTCGACGAGGCCATTTTTCTTGAATGGGCCAAAGTCTATCAGCAAATGGAAAACTCAAAAAAAACTATAGAGGTTCTGCGCAAAGGTGCTGGAAATCCAAGTTATTCTAAAATTGAAAGTCTTCTGCAATCGCTGGAATCGCAAACCATAAAGCCTTTTGAGGACCAATTTTTCGACGAGTTAAAAAGCGTTCAACAAGTTACGCGCGGCAAGTTTGCGATTGCAACGGTAATTAAGCTAAAGCTAACCGGCGGCGCGGGCGAAGCGATTGCGTTCAAAGATGTTGGCGATAGCACGGAGTATTTGCCATACTATCGTGAAGCCGTTTCCTCGTCCTTGTTGGAAAAATTGCCCGACGACAAATTCTATCCGGATTACGTCATGACGCGTCGAAATATGATTTTTTATCTGGCCAAATATCTTAAGGCAAAGAATGAAGGCTGGAATTCCTACTCTGACCTCTCGGACCGTGATCCAATATACAAAGACGCGCAAAAGATGACCGCATGGCAAATTATCAAACCAAAAGCTGACAAGTCGATTGGATTGCAAGATAATATTAGCGGAACGGAGCTTCTGGAGGTATTGCAAAATATCGTTACGGCGCGGAAGGAATAGCTTTTGACAAGCAGCGTGCGGTTTAATATATTCGAACTAAATTTGGGAGACCTGTTTGTTAGATAAAAAACCTTCGTACGATCCGCTCGTTGAGATTATCAATTATTATGCGGCAAAAAAACCGGACTCGGCGTCCGCCCAATCGCGGGATTCCCAGACGGTCGAGGAACGTCTGAAGAATCGCATCATCGATGGTGAAAAAAAGGGACTCGAGGATGATCTTCGTTCGGCCATGGAAAAATATCCACCGCTTGAAATTATCAACTCAATATTATTGTCCGGGATGAAGGTTGTTGGAGAACTGTTTGGTAAAGGCGAGATGCAATTACCATTTGTACTCCAATCGGCGGAGGTTATGAAAGCCGCCGTTGCCTTTCTTGAACCGTTTATGGAAAAAGAGGAAGGCTCGCAAAAAGGCACGATAATTCTCGCTACCGTGAAAGGTGACGTGCATGATATCGGAAAAAACTTAGTCGACATTATTTTGACCAATAATGGTTATAAGGTCATCAATCTTGGGATCAAGTGTCCCATTGATACCATGCTCAATGCGTATGATGAACACAAAGCGAATGCGATTGGCATGAGCGGGCTTTTGGTAAAGTCCACGCTAATCATGAAAGAAAATCTGGAATTGATGAAGTCCCGTGGCCTAAAACCCCCGGTTCTTCTTGGAGGCGCGGCTCTGACGCGGCGATACGTCGAGGAAGACTTGGGTTCCATGTACGAAGGAGCGGTATTTTATTGCGAAGACGCGTTCTCAGGTCTTCACGTGATGGAAAAAATCGCATCCGGAGAATCGCTCAAAGCTGAACCGACGCAGGACCCGCTAACGATGCAGGCTGACAGCATTGCGGAAACAATCAAACGAATAAGAATCGTACGCCACCAGTGGAATAAAGCCCTCGATTATGTTTCAGATCAAGATTTTGAAAAAATCGCGTTTGGTGAATGGTCCCTTCATGATATTCTTGCCCATTTTGTCGGGTGGGAAAATAAAACCATCGAACGGTTAAAATCTTTGGATCGCCCGGAAACGATTCGTGAATGCGAGGGCGATGAATTGAATTCAATTAATTCCACATTTGTGAAGTCTTGTTCTGCATTGTCCCGGCTTGAAATAATGGACCTATGGAATGAAGCGCAAAAAGACCTGATGCAGCAAATTTCATCGATGAAAGAAAGTGATCTGTCGATTGTGATACACAGCGGTCCGGTTGCCGCGTGGATTTCTGATTGCACCTTCGCCCATGAGTATAGCCACCTTCAAAAGGTTCATGCTTGGATTCAGTCTCACCAGATAGGAGGCCAAAAGAAATCAAGTTCCTTACAGCGGTCGAAAACTTCGCCGAGCAAAGACATTCCAATTCCTCCGTTTTGGGGATCAAAGATTATTGAAAATATTTCCCTTGAGACGATCAATCCATTTATTAATGAGATTGCTCTATTTCGTGGGCAATGGCAGTTTACTCGCGGCAAAATGTCTTCCAAAGAATACGATGGTTTTGTGGATGAAAAAGTTCGCCCTGTTTTTGAGCACTGGAAAACAAAAGCTGTCGCTGAAAAACTTCTCGTGCCGAAAGTCACCTACGGTTACTTCCCATGTCAGGCAGACGGGAATGATGTGATTATTTTTGATGAAAAAACAAAAAAAGAGAGACTGCGATTTAGTTTTCCCCGTCAGGAGGATGGCCATTTCTATTGCATCGCGGATTTTTTCTCGCCGGTGGATAGCGGAAAGATGGACGTTTTGGGGTGTATGCTTGTGACGGTAGGGCAGCAGGCTTCCGATTTTTCTGAGACGCTATTCAAAGCCAACGATTATGCAAACTACTTGTATTTTCACGGACTCAGCGTAGAAACCGCGGAAGCGCTTGCGGAGTATTGGCACCGGCAAATTCGGGCAGAACTTGGATTTGTACAAAATGACAGCGCGGACATCAAGAGGCTTTTTCAACAGTCGTATCGGGGCTCCCGCTACAGTTTCGGATATCCAGCTTGTCCAAATCTCGAAGACCAGACCAAACTTTTTGAACTACTGGATCCCGGGCGTATAGGTGTATCACTGACGGAAGAGTTTCACCTTATTCCCGAGCAGTCAACGTCGGCCATTATTGTTCATCACCCGGAAGCGAAGTATTTTAATATTTGAGGAAACGATCATGCGCGTGATTTATATATGGAGTATTTTGGTGTGTATGTCGTGCACCTCCGGAGTAATTGAAATGAAAGAACTTTCAGAACGTTATGTCAAGCTGGTTTTGCGTGTCGGTTTGCATGACGCCGACTACGTCGATGCCTATTATGGACCGAAAACATGGCGTCCGGATTCTTCGGAAATTAAATCCTATACACTGGATAAATTACTAAAGGAGGCCAACTTACTATTGACCTCTTTAGCTTCCCGTAAGGAAGACAATGAGATGGGCATGTTGCGGATTTCTTTTCTGCGTGCGCAACTTACGGCTGTCAAAACTAAATTAGAAATGCTGTCCGGCAAAGAATTTTCGTTTGATTCCGAATCGCAAGGGCTCTACGACTCAAAGGCGCCTACGTACGATCGAAGCCACTTTGAAAAGATTCTTACCGAACTTGGTCACCGCGTACCGGGAAGCGGCGACTTGGCTCAGAGACTTGAGACGTTTCGGCAGAAGTTTGCAATTCCGAAGGACAAATTGGATATAGTTTTTCAGACCGCCATTGCGGAAGGGCGCCGCCGCACCGAAAAATTCATTACCCTGCAAAAGGACGAAAGCTTTAAAGTAGAGTATGTTACCAATAAGGCTTGGAGTGGATATAATTGGTATCAGGGCAATGGGTTCAGCGTGATTCAGATCAATACAGACCTTCCGATCTATATCGATCGCGCCGTTGATCTGGCTTGCCATGAAGGCTATCCGGGACATCACGTATATAATGCCTTACTGGAAAAACATTTGGTCGTGGATCTAGGCTGGACGGAATTTTCGGTTTATCCGTTATTTAGTCCGCAATCTTTGATTGCCGAGGGCAGCGCAAATTATGGAATCGAAATGGCATTCCCGAATGATGAACGTGTAAAGTTTGAAAGGGAAGTTTTGTTTCCCCTGGCCGGAATTGATTCAAAGAACGTGGATTTATACTATGAGGTGTTGAAGTGGTCGGCCAAACTGAGTTATTCAGGAAATGAGGCGGCGCGCAATTATTTGGACGGCCAATGGACAAAGGAACAGGCCATAGACTGGCTCATGAAATACGGTCTCTATAGCCGTGAGAGGGCCGAGCAGCGGATACGTTTTGTTGAAAAATATCGCAGTTATGTCATCAATTATAATTATGGTCTGGACTTGGTGAAAAATTATGTAGAATCGCAAGCAACCAAAGAATCCGCGCGCTGGCCGATTTTTACCAGGCTCTTGAGTACGCCTCAAACGCCGTCGCATCTGCATAGATAAAGTGAAGTCCAGCAACAAATCTTCGCAAAAAGAAGAATATTTGAACCGCATCTATGAGGTAATTCAGTTGATTCCGCGGGGGCGGGTAGCGACGTATGGGCAAATTGCCAAAATCGCAGGATTAGGCCGACGCGCAAGGTATGTGGGTTATGCCTTAAGGAATACACCTGACAATCTGACGTTGCCATGGTACCGTGTTATCAATGCTCACGGAAAGATTGCGGTCAAAGGCAACACGGCAAAAAACCAGCTCGAATTGCTTCGCCAAGAAAAAGTACTTTCCAAAAATAGTAAAGTCGACCTCAAAAAATTTTTGTGGGACTATTGATGCCAACCTTGTTAGAAGGGATTTTTGTTCTATTGGGCCTGGTTTATGGGTTTGGTGTTTTGATTCTGCTTGTCGGGTTTGCCTTATATCGTTCTCCAAAACAGAAACTCAACTTGACGGTTTCCGTGATTGTCGCTGCCCGCAACGAGGAAAATTCAATAAAGGCGTGCCTTGAATCTCTGGCCCGGCAGGACTATTCAGGTTACGAAGTCATTGTCATAAATGATCGTTCTAACGACCGGACCGGAAAGATTATTGAAGAATTTAAGCAGCTTCCCAATCTGAAATTCATCACGATCGACAAAAATGTGTCGGCCATGTCGCCAAAAAAATTTGCTCTGGCGGAAGGAATCCGACAATCGACAGGGGACATATTACTTTTTACAGATGCCGATTGCCGCCCGGAAACCAATTGGATTGCTTCAATGATGGAGTGTTTTGATTCCAAGGTCGGCATGGTCGTCGGATATTCGCCTATTGAGCCTCGAAACAAGCGATCCATTTTTGAAAATCTGATTGCCATCGATTCCCTTGCTCTGGCGGCCGTTGCCGTTGGCAGCGCGTCATGGGGTGCGCCGTGGACGGCTACAGGGAGAAGCCTTGCCTATCGGCGAGAGGTGTACGACGAGGTGGGAGGCTTTTCAAAAATAGCCCAATTCGTTTCGGGCGACGATGACTTATTCTTAGGACTCGTGCGGTTGACAAAATGGCGTATCGCATACAACACACGAGGATTTGTAAGTACAGATCCTCCGCGCGATATCACGCAATTTAGAAACCAAAAAATTCGTCAGGCATCCAAAGGGCGACACTACAGCCCTAAGATTCTAGTAATTGCGCTCGTCCTTTATTTTCATAATGCCATGCTCTCGACGTATGGATTTTTCCAACTCGCTTCAGGAAATGTCCTGTGCCTTACCGTGGTCAGCCTTAAGTTCACGTTAGATTTGGCATTGCTGGCTTTGGCCGCACAGCGATTTGGTAAAGTACATTTTTTGAAGATTTATCCTATCGCTGCGGTGATCTATCCTATGTACATTACTGTTTTTGGTCTGTGGGGACAATTCGGAAAATTTGAATGGAAGGACAAATTGCACGGAAAGAAAATTCAATGATATTCTTGGTGGTGTTGGGGTTTGTCCTTACTGTTTACGTGGTGATGGGCCTGATTTTTGCGATTGGCCTGTTTCTAAAAACAAATCCTGCGAATAGCGATCAACCATTCGTTTCTGTGATCGTTGCAGCACGCAATGAAGAGAATTTTATCGCCAAGTGTGTTGAGAGGCTTCTGGAACAAGATTATCCACACAATCAGTTCGAAGTCATCGTTGTTGACGATCGGTCCTTTGATAAAACGGCAGAGAGGGTTTTAGAATTTTCAGATCCGCGGATTCGGCTAATTCAGATAGCGGATAAACCCGCCGAGGCCTCGGGAAAGAAATACGCGCTTGAGAGGGGCGTGCAATCGTCACGAGGGGAAATTCTACTGTTTACGGATGCGGACTGCTTGGTCAAGCCGACCTGGATTTCTGCAATGATTCGCTATTTTTCAAAAGAGACAGGATTCGTCGTTGGCTATTCCGAAGTACAGGCGTCGGGTTTTTTTGAGCGCTGGCAAAAGCACGATTTTATGTCCATGATGGCCGCGGCCATGGGTGGAATCAACATGGGCTTTGCGTTTGCAGCCAGTGGACAAAATTTGGCATACCGGAGGTCCGCGTTCGATAAGGCCGGTGGTTTCCGCTCTATCATGCATCGGATTTCCGGAGATGATGTCTTGATGTTGCAATTAGTTAGAATGAGAACGCATTATAAAATCGTCTTTGCCGGCGATACGCGAGCATTTAATACAACCAAGCCGGAGACTTCGTTTAAGAATTTTATTCATCAGCGTTCACGGTGGGCATCCAATGCGGAAATATTGCGTTCGATGAATCCGTTTTTCTTTTTCTACTTATCCTGCGTCGCGGGATTAAATTTTCTCTTGCCGATAGGAATACTTGCGGGTGACACCAAAATGCAGTTTGCATGCGTGTTTGGAGTCGCGGTTAAAGGAACGGTTGATTTCTGTCTTAGTTACTTAGGTGCAAAACAGTTTAAAACGAATTACTCACTTCTTGCTTACGTATCGTGGTTTGTTTTGCAACCGACGTATATCCTTTTAGTAGGGATCCGGGGGCTTGCAGGAAAATTTATCTGGAAATAGAGTATTCTTAATTCCACCAAGTTGGATAGAGTGAGCCGCCTTTCATTTCATCATCCGAGCCGTAGATGACGCCGCCATTTTTTCCAGGAATCAACTCCATCGCTTCAATCTTGTGCTTGTTATCCTCATAGAATTTCACGAATTCACGATTCTTTCGAAATTTCAATTCGCGGTTTTCATAGACCAGCGAGCCGGCGATATAGGCCGCCGATTCGAACGGGCCCTTGTCACCGGGATCCGACGATGAAATGACATACACAGCGCCCGATTCATCAATTTTCAAGTCCGAGATATAGCGTACATTTTTTGTCGGATAGGGTGTGGTGAGTTGCACGGAGCCAATATTGGTAAACTTGAATTCCGGATCGTAAACATTCCAATAGATCACCGCCGGAATACTATCTTGGCCACGATGAGCCCAAAGCATGACCGAGAGCGAATCCGAGAGTTTTTGAATAGCGAGTCCCTCGAAATTGCTTCCCTTGACCTTGTTCGGAAGGTCGAACGTCTTTAAAAGCGTGATCTGTTTTTCCTTGGAATCAAAACGAAACTTAAAAAATTTTCCGCTACTGGCAAGTCCGATGAAATTGTCGGGCTCGCTTGGGATCATGGTTATGGACTCCATGTCCACGGGAAGATTCGCGGTATCGGGCCATGCGATGATTTCGAATTTTACTTTCCTTTTTGCACCCAACGTGATAAACGCAATTCTGGGTTCGCCCTTCAGTTTATTATCATGTACGCCCAAAAAGGTTGTCTCTTTTTCGTTGTGCGATAGGAGCGCAAGACCACTGATACCGTAAGGCTTACCATTCTTTGCACGAACCCAACCGTCGCAGGAAGTAGCTGACAGGATGATCAATAATCCGATAACCGTGTAAATTCTGCGCATGTAGATTCCTCTGAAATGAAAATAAAAGAAGTATTTTAAATATCTTCAATAATGATAAGCCAGTCAAGTAAAAAACCATATTTGTGATTCCACTTTTTTCATGCTTATAAATTTCTAAATTAGAAAATGATATCATTGAACCGGATTATTAGACGAACGTTGGTTCTTGCCCATAAAGGAGCAGGCAAAACGGGAACGAATCCAAGGGTGGGGGCCGTCCTGGTAGATTCAAACGGAATGACTCTGGCCAGGGGTTTTCACAAAGGTTATGGCATGCCCCATGCGGAAGTGGAATGTATTAGAAACGCTGAGAAAAAAGGGATTACTGATTTTTCGGAAACAATTTTGTTTGTCAACCTCGAGCCTTGTTGCCATTGGGGAAAAACCCCGCCGTGTACGGAGTTGATAATCTCAAAGAAAATCCCTCACGTAGTTTTCGGAACGCTTGATCCATTCAAAAAAGTCCGTGGGAAGGGCGCCGCCGCAATGAGAGCGGCAGGAATTCAGGTGGAGTATGGCATACTGGAAGAAGAATGCCGTGACGTTAATAGGATGTTCTTTAAGCGTATCCAAAAAAGATTACCCTTTGTTGCTCTCAAGGTGGCTCAGACCATGGACGGGAAAATTGCAACCGTAAATGGTGACTCAAAGTGGATTACGTCGGAGAAATCAAGAAAGTTCGTCCACAAGATACGTTCAGAATTTGACGCTATCTTAATCGGAGCGGAAACGGCTAAAAAAGACAATCCTTCGCTCACGCTTCGTCGTGTAAGAAGCGGGCAACCCTTTCGCGTTATTGTGGACGGGCGATTGAGCGTATCGGAAAAACTGAAACTATTTAATGACCGTTTCGCCGATCGAACAATTCTTTGTACATCCGAATCGTCATCAAAGAAGAAAATTGTGGCCTTTGAAAAAAAAGGAATTAGAGTTTGGAGATTCTCTACGGTTGATTCTCGTATCGCATTGCGGCAGATATTAAAGCGACTCTTGAATGAAGGACAAATTGCCTCCGTTTTGGTTGAAGGGGGTGGTAGGATATTCGGGCAATTCATTCGAGAAAAATTGGCCGATGAAATTCATATTTTTATCGCACCAAAAATTCTCGGAGACGGGCTCAGTGCATTTTCAACGGATCCTTTGATGCGGATTGGCGATGCCCTAGATATCCACAATTGCTCGATCAAGAAGAGCGGAACGGATTTTTACGTGAGAGCCGATTTCAAATGGTAGCATGGGTGGCAGGGTTAATCGTCGGCTTCGTCAATTCCATTCCCATCGGCCCCGTTAATATCGCTATCGTCGAAACGACGCTTCGCCGGGGCGTTGGGCCTGCGCTTGCAATCGCGGGTGGAGCACTCGTCGTTGACACATTTTATTGCGGAGTGGGTATTTTTGGAGCCACTTTTTTTATCCAATTTTTCCGCACGTGGTTGGCTCCTTTGGGATGCGTCATAATAGTTGTGAGCGGGCTCCGTTTGCTTTTCTACAAAGCCCCTCAAACGATAAACCAAGACCGCTCTCAGTCGATCAAGGCACGATTCTTTCTTTTTGGCGCGCTTTTGTACCTTGGTAATTATCTTGCTATTTCATTTTGGCTTTTGATGGGGGGGCTCTTGACGGAACAAGGGTGGATATCTTCTCTTGAAAGCCAGGTATCCTTTATGATCGGCATGATTCTTGGGACCGCCGGATGGTTTTTTGCGTTGGCTAAATTGATCGACATCAAAAAGCACCGGTTAAACGATCGGGCGATCCTATTTGTCACAAAGGCATGCGGCGCGATGCTTTTGGGTTTCGGAATATTTTTAGCATTCAGGATTTATGAAAATTAAAGCGCTCCTTTTTGATTTGGACGGAACATTGGTCAATGCATTAGACGACATCACGAATTCGGTGAATCATACACTAGTGCTATTGAGCCTGGTTCCTTTGCCAAAAGAAACCATAAGAGAATTCATCGGCGATGGCATTCTTAAACTCCTTGAGCGCTCGCTGTCGACACAGGTTACCGCAACCCCGGCGATGATTGAAAAGGCGTATAAAATTTATGCAGCGCATCACGACGTTCACTGCCTCGATCATGTTCGACTGTATCCCAATGTAACTAGCGTTCTGGATTATTTTTCGAAATTGCCGATGGCGGTAGTCAGTAATAAAGGCGAGAAGTTCACAAAAAAAATCTTAGATGGATTAAGCATTTCTCACTATTTTAAGATAATTTTAGGCGGTGACAGTTTACCGGAAAAAAAACCAAGCCCTGTGCCGATACTTCACGTCATTCATCATTTGTCCCTGGAACCGGAATATACGCTGATGGTTGGGGATGGTCGTCAGGACATGGAAAGCGGACGGGCCGCGGGGATCCGGACAGCCCATGTTCGGTACTCGTTTAATCACCACGGCGTAGTACCATCGGACTTTGTTCTGGAAGACATACAGGATTTGATAAAAATTTCACAGAATTGAAATGGAAACGAAAGAGATTCTAAAAAAAGTCCGGCGTATAGAAATAAAGACGCAAGGTTTGGTCAACCATCTGTTTAGCGGAGAATACCATTCTGCGTTCAAAGGACGAGGCATGTCGTTTAGCGAGGTGAGGGAATATCATTTTGGTGATGAAGTTCGATTTATCGATTGGAATGTTAGTGCCCGTATGGATAGGCCGTATTTGAAAGTGTTTGAAGAGGAACGTGAACAGACGGTTCTTTTGCTTTTTGATGCAAGCGGTTCAAATTCTTTTGGAACACAGGTGCATACGAAACGGGAATTAATGGTCGAAATTGCAGCCGTGATGGCCTTCAGCGCGATCCAAAATAATGACAAGGTGGGCCTGATGATATTTACCGATCAGGTAGAAAAGTATATTCCTCCCAAAAAAGGCCGCTCACATGTTCTAAGATTGATTCGTGAACTCCTCGCTTTCACACCCAAATCCAAAAAAACAAATATTAGCGGAGCCCTGGAATATGCATTTCGTGCGGTCTCGCGACGCAGTATTATTTTTACGATGAGTGATTTTTTGGATCGAGATTTTGAAACGCCCATGAAGACCTTAGCCAAAAAGCATGACGTAGTCGGTGTACAGATTTATGACGAAAGAGAGGTCTCTTGGCCGGCTTTGGGCTTGGTGGCCCTTCAAGACGAAGAAACGGGTACGACGATTGAAGTGGATACGCGATCGAAGGAATTTCAGGAGGCCTTTGGCATTCTGCGCTCCGAGCGCCAAGCGTTTACGGAACAATTGTTTAAGAAGTGCAAAGTGGATTTAATCTCGATCGAAACCGGCAGCGATTTTATCCCTTCGCTGGTCCGGTTTTTCAAGAAAAGGGAACATCGAAGATGATGATCGAAATTCATCATGACGTCCGTTGATACACTCAGCATGGCATTTGTCTAGGCTAATTTGAAGTCAGGCAGTTTTGAGGTGGCCTGATCCGCAGACCACGGTTTTGCTAAATCACTATTGACATAAAAACTTATTTAAACTAACTTTACACAAGTTGTTTTTCTCATTTTATGTGGGACCAACGGATAAGTTATCATTCGCACTTAAATTATTTTTACTCATAAATTCTGGCGAGGTTGATGTGGATACTGTTTACCAAAGAGCAAAAGACTTACGAGACAAGGTTGAATCGATAACGCTGAAAAAAATCGAATGGAAGATTCTTTTTTCAGTGGATGGGAAACGCTCAGTTTCGGAAATCGCCGACAAGGTAGAGCGCGACGCGGAAATGGTCGCTGAAGTTTTGGAAAAATTGGCGGACGATAAGCTCGTCAGTGGCGCTGGAAAATCCAAAGACGGCGGTACCAAGGAAGCAAAACCTAAGAAGGCTAAAGAAAAAGAAGTCAAGGAAGAAGCGCCAAAACTCAAAGAAAAACCCGCAGAAAAACCCGCAGAAAAACCCGTAGAAAAACCGGTTGAAAAGGTCATTGAAAAGCCTGCCGAGAAACCGAAAAAAGAAGAGCCATTTGATTTTGCTTCCATGGTCGAGACACCAAAGGAAGAGCCGAAAAAAGTGGAGCCCAAAAAAGTTGAGGCGAAGGTGGTTTCAAAACCAAGTGCCGGCGGTGGTGGTAAGAAGATATTGGTCGTCGATGACAGCATCGTCATACAAAAAATGGTCGAAATAGCTTTGGAACATGAAGTGGAAAATGGGTCGTGCGAACTTATCACGGCCATGAAGGGAGAGGATGCGATACGTCTTGCGAAAGAACATCAACCCGGCCTTATCTTGCTTGATTTGGGTTTGCCTGACATGATGGGAATGGATGTCCTCAAAGCGGTTCGTGAGACCATGGCCGGCGTGCCGATTGTGATCCTGAGTGGTAAAGAATCCGCCCAGGACAAAGACGCGGCTATGAGCGGCGGCGCAACCGATTTTATCAATAAGCCCTTTCACGACGAAGATTTGATCGCGAAGGTTCATCAATTCCTAGGTAAATAGTTTACACTAACATAAAAAAGCCGTCGGAAACGACGGCTTTTTAATATATGGCATTAGACTCCAAATCAAAGAAGATCGCTGATTTTTACCTGACAGAATTGATCAACCATGTGAAAAGCATGGCGGACCATCGGTTGCCTCCCCTCGAATTCAGTATTACCAAGAAAATTTTGCTCTTTGTGGCACAGCACACGAACCCGATCGAACAAATCGGGGTATTGTCTAAAGCAACTTCCCTAAAGCCCATTGTGGATATTTTCGCAAAAAATATCCACAAGCTGGAGACGTCCGGATACAAAATGAGCGCCATGATCGCGTCGCTTGAAAGTGATTCCGAACGCATTCTACAAGCTTTTGAAAAAACTCTTGCCGACTATTCGAAGCTACAAGCAATGGGCGTGGAACTGAATGGCTTGGGGCTTGATTTGGATATTGAATATCTGCGAAAAAATTATGAGAAAAAGGAAGAGATCATCGGCGTGCAGGAGACCGGGTTTCAAATAAAACTTCCAAAGCCCGCCATCAAGAGCGACCCTATCAAAAGTCCCGAAATTCTAAAATCAGAACCGGCTAAGCTGAGCCATGTCGAAGATAAGCCTGAAAATGTAATGCCTAAGAAATTAGCAAAAGATGATTTCGGAAACGTTCAAGAGATGATCGGATTTCTAACGAATCGTTCAAAGAAGTCGGATGCCGAAGGGACAAAGAAAACAGAAAAGGATGCTACGGAAATTATTTCAGAGGACCTGGTGGATAGTGTAGAGAATGCCTTGGGAAGCAGAATGTTAGGATTGCATGAACTCCTTAGAAAACTAGACTCTCCTTTAGATCATCTCAAACAGGAAAGAAATCGGCCAAGTGTGAACTTAAGCGTTGCGCAAGGCTGCGCGGATATTGCCGAATGGGCGGAAGCGCAAAGCCTTGCCGAACTTCGCAACATCATGCGTCAGACGGAAAAATCGTTGATCCGTGTTGCCGATCAATTGGACGATCCACCAAAAATTCTGACTACGCTGTCGGTAACATCCCTTGAGAAAATGGTGTTGGTGCTCAATCAAAATAAAGGTGCTCTCAATACATCATCCATCAAGACATTGGGGGAAATTTATCATAATTTTGCAGCCTCGCTGAAAGAAAAATCAAGTACGGCCGAATCGAATCCCACGGCGGAAATGCTTCGGTTGGAACATGATCACGTGGATGCCGAAGACTGGGCTCTTTTTAAAGAGGAAACGATACTGAATTTGGAGTTGATTTATACAGCCTGTTCAGAAAACCAAAAAACGAGTTCCTTAGAGGCCGTAAAGAGTATTCGCATGGCGTTTCGTGGTATTACTTCGAATGCCCGGTTACTGAAACTGAATTTACTCACCGAGCTGCTCGAAAAATGGAATATTTTTTACGAGAAGATTATTCGGGAAAATATTGTTATTTCCGCTAACGCATTAGCTCTTACACGCGACAGCCGTGAGTGGATATTGAGTCTCATGGATGATCAAGAGATCGCGTCGGTGGTTTGGAAAGCCAAATTGGATCAGATTTCAGGCTTTGACTTTCACGCTCGTAAAATCGAAGTGTTGGAGTCTCCTAAACAAGACTTGACTACTAAAACTCAAGAAGCCATCGATTCGACGGCCGCAGCAGTTTCCCCAAAGGCCGGACTCTTGCTTCAAAACCGAGCATGGGTGGATGACGTGCAGAACCTGATTAATATACACACCTCGAATGTTTTTGATTTGAATGAGCCGGCAAAGACCGAAGCCATTAAAAAAACGGTAACCGAAGAGATCCATTACAAACAAGAACCGAAGTCTCTTGAAACACCGCGTGAAGAAATTTTGAGCCTTAAGAGGGAAGCGCAGCGATCAACAGAAAAAGTGACGCCGGAAACTAAAGTGGGAGAAACTGCTGAAATTTCTGAAATTTCAATTTCGAACAATCTCATTAGTCTTATGGCAAAAGGCGACATGGACACCGAGCTCGGTCAAAATGATATTATGAATTTTCAGGATCGCTTGCGCGTTGAGCCAAAGGACATCATTCGTGCCAAAAAGACCGGTAAGGCAATCAAAAAGTCCGGCACTTCGCTGAAGGATGCGTTGAAAAATAAGCTTATCGTAACCGCGGAAGTGCCACTCACAACGCACACGGTGATAGAAGGCCGTCTCTTGATTGAAGAAAGTGCG
>JANNSF010000046.1:0-8101 GCA_031402315.1 bacterium
CCCGATCGAGCACCTGCGCCAGCGCGTGCGCGATGCGATCACGCTGCGTGTGGCCGATGCCCGCGCCGCGGGCGTGCTGGCCGCGCTGGCGGTGGCCCTCCAGTCCGGCGTCGGAGCAGTATCAGTCTCTTCGCGAGTGCCCGGAGAATGGAAGAACCTGGTTCGCGCTCAATTTACGACGAACCGGGCTACCTCGGTGGGAACGATGTATTTTATGGGCATCGATCGGGAATTTCTCGATGTGTATCAAATGTCCTTACTCGAAGGCCGGAATTTCTCCGATGACTTTGCGACCGATTCAACCGGCGTATTAATCAATGAGACGGCCGCTAAAATGCTTGGCCTTGACGGTTCGGTCGGGCAAACGCTTACCGCTACAGGTGTCGTTGACGACGGATCCATTGAATCCGTTCACTTACCGTTTCGCATACTTGGCATTGTGAAGGATTTCAATTTTCAATCGCTGCATGAGAAAGTCGCCCCCATTGTTTTGGGCCATTGGAATAACCCAATTCAGGCCATCGACTACTTTACCCTCAGGCTTCAGTCGCCATCGATCAACAAAACGTTGGAAGCATTATCCGTCGTCAATCGTATTTACGATCCCGATCACCCATTTGAATTCAATTTCTTGGATTCTCAATTGGAGAGATTTTACCAGTCGGAAAAGCGCAAGCGCATTCTATTTAGCGCCACGGCCTCGCTGGCCATTTGTGTGGCCTGTTTAGGTCTCTTTGGACTCGTTACATTTACGACCGAGCAACGAACAAAAGAAGTCGGTGTCCGAAAAGTTCTGGGAGCGTCTTCCGGAAATATTGTAAAACTCTTAGTGATGGAATTTTTCATGCTTATCTCGGCGGCGTTTGCGGTCGCATGCCCCGTTACTTATTTCGTGATGAATCGATGGCTGGAAGATTTTGCATTTCGAATTCAGATCGATTGGAGTGTTTTCGCAATCGCCGGCGGTTTGACTACAATATTGACCCTGGTGACCACAGGATATCAGGCGCTGAAAGCCGCAACCGCGAACCCGGTTGAAAGTTTGAAATATGAATAATAGAAGCTAATTGAGGAGGATCTTCCTGTGTTAAAAAACTACTTAGTAGTCGCTTTCCGGCACTTAAACAAGTATCGAGTATTTTCATTCATTAATATTTTTGGCTTAGCGCTTGGTCTCTTGTGTTGCGCGCTTGTTTTGCTTTACGTCTCTTACGAAATCTCATACGATCAGTATCACAAGAACGCGCATCGCCTCTACCGGGTCATCGAAAACATGAAAATTAATGGTGTCGGGGAGGAGTCAGCGAGTGCCCCCAATAAACTCGGGCCAACCTTGATGAATGATTTCCCGGATCGTATTGAACACACCGTTCGTTTTTTTAATATGCAGGTTCCACAAATCGCTATAGAATACGGTGATAAAACCTTTAATGAGAAACAGTTCTTTTTCGTCGACAGCTCCGTTTTTAAAGTATTTAGCTGGACCCTTGCCGAGGGTGATGCTGAAAAAGCATTGCTTGAACCCAACTCGCTCGTAATGACACAAGAATCGGCGCTCCGCTATTTTGGCAATGAAAGCGCTCTTGGTAAGATCGTACGTATGGAGGGAAAAATTGATCTGAAAGTCACGGGTGTTTTGAATCCTGTTCCGAATAATTCACATTTTCATTTTGATCTTCTTTCATCATTTTCTACAACGAGAGTAATCTATCCAAAGGGCATGCCGGGATATGATAATTTCTATTGGAATCCGTCGTGGACCTACGTTCTACTCAAAAACGGGGTCACCAAGGAAGATATGGAGGCTGCGTTTCCCCAATTCGTAAAGAAGTATTTCAAAAAAAAGTTCGTAAATTTGTGGCTACAACCGATCACCGACATCCATCTGCATTCTAATTATGATTTTGAAATCGAAGCCAACAGCGACGTGTCGCACCTTTACATTTTTTCCGTCATCGCATTTCTTATTCTAGTCATTGCAGGAGTTAACTTCGTTAATCTGTCAACCGCACGTGCCGGCATGAGAATGAAGGAAGTCGCCATGCGGAAGGCCGTTGGAGCCAGCCGAAGTCAATTGATTCAGCAGTTTTTGGGTGAATCACTGATTATAAGTTTTCTTGCAGCGATCACTGCCCTGAGCCTGATTGAACCGATACTGCCTTTCTTTTGCAACATCGTTGGAGCATCTCTGACGTTCAGTTTTATTGACAATGCGTCCGTCATCACGGCCTTGGTTGGTATCACTATGTGTATTGGTATTCTGGCAGGAATCTATCCTGCTCTGTTTCTCTCCAAGTTTGAACCGGTAAGAGTATTGAAGGGATTTGGAAACCTTTCCTATCGATCGGTTTTCCGTGAAGTTCTGGTAGTCGTTCAATTTTCAGTTTCAATCTTGCTCATCATTGGAACATTGACCGCGAATAAGCAACTAGGATTTATGCGCAAGACTCACTTAGGATTTGACAAAGATTTAATTGTGATGATTCCTATGCAACGTACCGCCGTCGCCCATCGCTTTGAGGAATTTCGAAATGCGCTAAAGCGGGATGCTCGGATCGAACAGGTCACCGCCGTCGAAGACGTGATGGGATGGAAATATCAGACCGGCGGATATAAAACTGAAACCATGGGCGATGATGAAGTGCTTCAATTGCCACGCCTTATCGTAGAGTACGATTTTACTGAAACATTTGGTATTCCGATGGTTGCCGGGCGTAGCTTTAGCCGTGATTTTCCAACGGACGCAAAGAAAGCCGTTCTCGTCAATGAAATGGCTGCTCGTTTTCTTGGCTGGCACTCCGCTGAGGGTGCACTCAATAAAAAACTCAATGGCAACTCCGAAGTCATAGGCGTGGTTAAGGACTTTAATTTTACATCGCTGCGCCAGGGTATAAGTCCTTTGGTTATCGAATTTTCAAAACGTATGCCCGGCATGTGGCCTTTTGTAAAGTACTCGGCGGTGAAACTTTCTCCTCAAAACATAGATGGCGGATTGGAAGTCTTACGAACGACGTGGAAGGAATTTTGCGGCAATGCGCCTCTCGAGTTTTTCTTTCTAGATGAAAGCCTTGAAAAAATGTACCGCGCTGAAAATGCGTTGAGTCAGATTTCATCCGTGCTGGCTGGTCTAACGATTATCATTGCCTCTATGGGACTGTTTGGGCTGGCAGCCTTCATGGCAGAGCGCCGTACAAAAGAAATTGGCGTTAGGAAGGTCCTGGGTTCGAGCGCTTCCGGAATTCTTTTTCTACTATCCAGAGATTTTTTACGTCTGATTGGAATCTCCACCTTGATTGCATGGCCGCTCGCATATTATGTGACAAATTATTGGCTTGATGGATTTGCCTATCGTATTGAAACGCAACCATTCCTCTACATTATTTCCGCAGCCTTGGCGGTGGCTGTGGCACTTTGTACAATCAGTTTTCAGGCTCTTAAAGCCGCAACCGCCAATCCGGTTGAAAGTTTGAAATATGAATAATAAAGGGAGAAGTTATGATTAAGAGTTATTTTTTGGTGGCGTTCCGAAATTTGATAAAAAACAAATTTTTTTCCTTCGTCAACATTTTTGGCTTGTCCTTAAGTCTGTCGGTCTGCCTTTTGGTTATCATCATGATTCATGATCAAAATAGTTTTGATCTGTTTCATCCCAAATCTGATGACGTCTATCGGCTTAATACCATCGCCATTCGGAAAACCGGCGGAACCGAGCCTTACGCGAGTTCACCTTATCTACTGGGACCCACTCTACAATCGGAAAATCGTTCTGTCGTGGATGTAGTGCGGCTGGTAAAGGGTCTTTCAGGGCAATTGTCTTCCCAGGGTGAAAAGATTGCTTTATCGGGATACTTTACGGAGTCCTCCTTTTTTAATGTTTTTGGATTTGAATTGGCCGTCGGTGATCCGACGCGTGCGCTGCAAGACCCATCCGGCATAATACTGAGTGATGAATTTTCAAGAAAAGTATTTGGCTCGGAAAGCGCCTATGGAAGAAGTATTATTATAGAAAATATCGGCACGTTTCAGGTGATGGGCATTTTGAAGCCAACGCCGGGAAAGACCCATTTAGAATTCGATGCGCTTGGATCCGTACTGGCATTGCCTGCTTTGGAAAAAAATAGAGATAAAAGGGAATCAATTACGGATCGATGGACTAACCACTATCGAACCTACACTTATGTTCTGCTGCAGCCCGGATCAAGCATAGAAAATATTTCCCAAAACCTTGACGAGATTCCCAAACAAGTGTACGGAAATCTCGAATTGGAAAGCCGTGATGCCGGCTACCGGTTTGAAGCGCAAGCACTCAGCGCCATTACGCCAGGGCCACATTTTTCACAAAGCATTGGACGCGGTCTTCCCCTGGTCCTGCTCATTTTTCTCAGCGTATTAACCGGTATAGGCATGTTCGCCGCCATTTTTAATTATGTGAATCTCACACTTTCACGGTCGCTGACACGCGCCAGAGAAATCGGAATACGTAAAGTCAATGGTGCAACACGTCGGCAGATTTTCTTCCAATTCATCGGCGAGTCCATAGTCATTTCCATGATGGCGTTTGTAATGTCCGAATTGATATTGCGATCCATTCTGATTCCGGGATTCGAGTCTCTCAAATTTACCCGTGAACTGGATCTGAGTTTGAATATTCCTCCGACTCTGTATTTTTACTTCTTCCTATTTGTTCTTCTTACCGGATTTTTAGCCGGCTGTATCCCTGCCGGCGTACTCTCGTCTTTCAAAACTATGGCTATCCTGAAAGACGCTTCAAAAATTAAAGTCTTTTCCAGAATGACGTACCGCAAACTTATTCTCTTCTTCCAATTTGGCTTTACGTTTGTCTTGTTGATTGTACTGACCATGATTTACAAACAAACTGAATATTCGATGAAACTGGATTACTACGGATTTTCTTGGGATCGCGTGATCAACGTAACTCTGCAAGGCCAATCACCGGAAATCGTAGCAGCCGAAATGTCCTCACATCCTGATGTGGCCAATTACTCCTTTGCCTCTCACCTCATGGGAACGTGGGAAGACAGCGACGTCGATATTCAGACGAATCTCGATAAAGAAGCTTTTCAAATTCGTGACTACAGTGTGGATGAACGATTTCTTTCCAACATGAAAGTGGATCTGATTTCCGGTAAGAACTTTGAAAATGGCTCCGGTATTAAAGATGAAATAATCGTAAATCAAATGTTTTTGGAGCGCTTTGATATTCCCAAAGATCAGGCACTGGGCAAAACCGTATATATCGATAAGAAAAGGCCGGTTGTCATCATCGGCGTAACAAAAGATTTCGTATTTAAACCTCTCACATACAGCCTTGAGCCCTTGGTTCTGCAGTACAATCCGTCACAATGGTCCATTTTGCAAATTCGCCTGCATGGCGAAAATTTTGACCCGGCCATTAAATGTTTTGAAGCCAAGTGGAAAAGCCTGGAGCCGACAAAGCCGATGAAATTTCAGATATATTCGTTTACTCTTCAGGACACCTACGCCGAGATCAGAGATATGACCCGAATCATTGGATTCCTCGCGGCTTTGGTTTTTTCCATTTCAATTCTGGGTCTTTTGGGCATTGCGACCTATACGACCGAAACCCGGGCCAAAGAAATTGGTCTTCGCAAAATTATGGGTGCGAAACACGGCACGCTGGTTGTACTATTATCGAAGCAGTACTTTGCCATTGTCTTTGCGGCAGCAATACTGTTTGTTCCTCTGAGTTTCCTTTTGGTCGATGCTCTCTTGAGCTTTTTTGCATTTCATATCGATTCGGGCGTGGGGCTTGTTTTACCGGCTGTGATCACTATTTTTTCGATGATTGTTTTGACGGTAGGCCTTCAAGCGTATCGCGCGGCTATAAGAAATCCGGTGGAGAGCTTGAGATATGAGTAGAAATCATAAATGCCCAAATGGTAAGGACCTTCGGTGCTAAAAAACTATCTAAAAATTGCGCTTAGAACTTTATTTCGTCAAAAGACCCATTCGATAATAAATATACTAGGTCTTTCCATTGGAATTGCGGGCTGCCTGCTTATCCTATGTTATGTCCAGGATGAGCTAAGTTACGATACGCATCAAGACAATCGTCATGAAGTGTTTCGTATCGCGGATCACTTTGTGATCAATGGAAAAGAAATTAATACCGCGATGACACCGGCTGCATGGGGTCCGTCTTTAAAAAGAGAATTTCCGGAAGTCAAAGAAATGGCCCGAATCATAAACTTGGGTCGCGGCTTTTTGGTTCGTCACCAGGATAAAAAATTCAATGAGTCTCGGGCGTTTTATGCAGACTCCACGGTATTTAGAATATTTCACGCTACTTTTTTGGCCGGTGATCCGCTGCATGCTTTGGATGCGCCGTACAGCGTTGTAATCACCCAAGCCATTGCAGAAAAATATTTCGAAAGTGAGAAGCTGGCACTAAATCAATCCTTGCGGATGGGTACAGATTCTTTGGAATACCGCATTACCGGAATTATTCGTAACCACACGAACAAGAGTCATTTCGAACCCGATCTTATGGCATCCATTTCCAGCATTACAAATCAGCCTTTTATGTCCAGCTGGACTCTGCATAATTCTCTTTATACCTATGTCCAACTGGTCAAAGACGCTTCGCCCACAGGTTTAGAAAGCAAGTTACCTTCGTTTTTTAATGAACATCTGCCTCAGGAAATTGCAAATCGATACAAGCCAGAGCTCCAACCACTTTCTGAAATACACTTGAATTCACATTTATTGGCGGAAATTGGC
The DNA here is from genome assembly GCA_031402315.1 of bacterium. Taxonomy (GTDB): domain Bacteria; phylum CLD3; class CLD3; order SB21; family SB21; genus JANNSF01. The sequence continues at coordinate 6,763 of JANNSF010000046.1, forward strand.
ACCGAGGGTTCGGCAGTCTACGTTTTGGTCTTTTCGATCATTGCTATTTTTATATTGGCGATTGCATGCATTAATTACATGACTCTTACGACGGCACGATCTACACAGCGTGCGAAAGAAGTTGGTATGAGAAAGGTCATGGGCGCCGATCGCATGACCATGTGGTTACAATTTCTTATAGAATCTCTGGTCCTAAGCTTTATCGCCCTGTTTTTCGCTATCGTCATAACGGAAGTCGCGCTCCCCTATCTTAACGAACTCGCGGAAAAGAATTTGAGCATAGATTACTTCAAAAACTCCGCCCTTGGCTACGGGCTGCTTTGCATCTGGCTCTTCGTCGGGCTCGGGTGCGGAAGTTATACCGGTATCTTTTTATCTAATTTTGAGCCCATCAAGATAATTCGAGGTCGTTTTTCTTCAAGCCAATCCGGACTACTAATTCGGCGTCTCCTGGTCATCTTCCAATTCTCGGTCACAATTGGGCTAATAATCGCAACGATCATCATTTCCGATCAGATTAATTTTATGACCCACAAGCCGCTGGGATTTCAAAAAGAGCATGTTGTCATTATACCTATCGGAAACGATGAAACTGCGAGAAATGCCGAGAGTATTAAAACGGAACTTTTGTCGAATCCCTCAATACTTAATATTTGTCAAACGTCTTCGCTTCCCGGCCAGGGAATCTCACAGCAGAATTTTCAGCCGGAGGGATTTGACGCAACGCAGCGACTGCTTATGCCGGTCGTAAGCGTTGACTACGACTATCTGAAAACGCTTGGAATTGAAATTTCTGAAGGGCGGAATTTTTCAAAAGCATTCCCTACGGACGGAAATGCATTTATTCTCAATGAGGCGGCGGCGCGAAAACTCGGCTGGGATCGTCCGCTGGGCAAACAATTTGAGTGGTGGCGTCCGACAGGCCTCAGCGAATATAAACTGATGAAAAAGGGTGCCGTCGTCGGAATTGTCAAGGACTTTCACTTTGCTTCGATGCATCGCTCGATTGAGCCACTTGTAATGCATATCAGCCCTGAAACTTACAGCACGTTTGCGATCCGCATTAAGTCGGAAAATTACCAGGAAACACTAAGTTATCTTGAACAAAAATGGTCCTTATTCGAACCGGAAAATGTATTTACCTATTCATTTTTGGATGTAGAAATTGCCGATCTATATCGATCCGAAGAAAAGACGGAAAAAATATTTAACTATTTTGCCGCCGTAGGCATTTTCATCGCATGTCTCGGTTTACTTGGATTGGTTTCTTTTACAATTCAACAACGGACAAAAGAGATTGGCGTGCGAAAAATCCTTGGCGCTTCCAGCGGGACGATAG
>JANNSF010000047.1:0-34148 GCA_031402315.1 bacterium
GTCCAGTGGAATTCCATCCAAATGAATTTGCATTAATTTGTTTAAACTCAAGTATTTATACGACATTAAAGAAAGAGGGGCTACGAAATGGCGGCAAAATTGTTGATAGGCCAGCCAAGGGCTTCCATTTTGATATTTTTCAAATGAGAGGGTGTCAATATAAATTGGATTGCAATTTTCAAATAAGACATTAAAAGCGCTAGCATCCTTGAGGACCATACCACTGTCTAGTGAGATCTTTAAGATTTTCAGGACAAGTAAGGCGGCATCTTTCAGCTGGGAAAAACTCCATTCAAACGGATAACTAACAACCGATATTTCTTGAGGCTTAATTATTTTGTAACAGTCTTTCTTATCCTTTAAAAACAGGCTTGTTACATCTTGGTGAGTAACAATGAGGCCATCCCTAGCCAGTCGATCATAAAGGCAATCCATGAATAGATCATAATGTTCTTGATACGAAGAATTTATCTGACGGTAGAGATTCCCCTCATACTTAAAAACAAATCCGCTAGGATCCCGAAATGAACCCGGTTCGGCAAAATCCTTGAGAATGTTCATTCCGAAATTTTGAATATCTTTTTCATGCGAACTAAAATTCGCCTCCAAAAAATCTTCATCAAATAAATGGCTCCCAATAAAAATCCAATAATCATTTGAAAAAAAAGACTTCCTGAACCCGGATCAATATAAAGTAACCAATTCACAAAACGCTCCTAACGTAAACAGCCATTAGAAATACTCATAAAGTTTTTTTGACTTGAGCCGATATCCAATGAAAAGTTTGAGTCAATCCTTCCTTCAAGGGCATGGAAGGCTCCCAATTTAGTTTCTCGCGAATAAGTTTGTTATCCGAATTTCTTCCTCGAACACCTGTCGGACCCGGAATGTTCTTTATTCTGATCTTCTTTCCCGAAATTTCCATGGCCATCTCTGCCAAGTGATTGATTGTAACCATCTCTTCCGAGCCGACATTTACAGGCCCGACAAAATTCGACTCCATTAATCGGCGAATGGCTTCCAAGCATTCATCGATGTATAGAAAAGAGCGTGTTTGTTTCCCATCGCCCCAAATTTCTATTTCGCCGCCATTCGTTGCTTCTGCAATTTTTCTGCAAATCGCAGCCGGTGCTTTTTCTTTTCCTCCCCGCCATGTTCCGAGAGTCCCAAAAATATTATGAAATCTTGCTACACGGACCTCCAACTTAAAGTTACGATTGTAAGCCAGGTATAATCGCTCACTAAAGAGTTTTTCCCATCCATACTCGCTATCCGGGGCCGCCGGATAGGCCGACTCTTCTGAACATTTTGGATTATCGGGATCCTCCTGATTATATGCAGGATACATGCATGCTGAGGAGGAATAGAATATTTTACCAACATTTTGTTTGTGGGCTAAATCACAAATATTCAAATTAATGGTTGCCGAATTGTGCATCACATTGGCATCATTTTCACCAGTAAAAATATATCCTGCTCCACCCATGTCAGCTGCCAGTTGGTAGACTTCATCGAACGCTTGGTCAAGAATTTTTCTGCAGATGGATTGATCGCGTAAGTCCCCGATCACAAATTCATCGGCGGCAGTATTATCGTATTCCGGCCTCTTAAGATCAACACCCCTAACCCAGTAGCCTTCGGTTTTGAGACGCTTAACCAAATGGCTTCCGATAAATCCTCCGGCGCCACAAACTAAAGCTTTTTTCATTTCTCTATCCTTGTATTTTATACTACACGTTCAATTATTGTGATTGACATCTTCAATATGCTTCAAATAAGAAATTTCGGATCGAAATTACCACTGGCAAAACCTCAATGACGCCATATAAAGATTAACTAAAAAATAAATAACTACTCAATAGTATCAGGAATTTCAACAGAATTTTTCCTCTTAACATATCGAACTATTATTGAAGTACCAAACATTTTGAAAGGTGAATGTTCAATTATTCGCATTACCGAAAAAAGCGGCTTCAATATTGGTTGAAAAACGTTTCCACCATGTTCAAATGTTGGCCAAGCATAATCTGTTTCTTCATGGAAAAAACCAGCGGATAAAAAAAGTTGATTCAGTCCACGAAGGGTAAAAACACGTGCCAAAGATATCTTGTTATGTAACCACGGAAAATAGGTGATCAATGGGATACGAGCATGGAATTCATATTTTCCAAGGCGGATTCCATGATTTTCAAATGGAAACAACCGGTTAGGACAAGTTATGATTAATTCACCGCCGGGCTTTAAAACACGGTACATCTCCATTATCGCTTTTGTTAATTCAGGAATGTGTTCAATGGTTTCAATAGACAGTATAGTATCAAAATAGTTATCGGGAAAATTCATTTGACTAGCGGACATTTCAGAAATTTTGAAACGATTATCCCCGGACACTTTGGATCGGAAACTGAAAATATTTTCTTTTTGAACGTCTATAGCATATACATCAGTAAATCCCTCAGACAAAGCAAGAGTAAAACTTCCGTCACCACATCCGACATCTAATAGGATTGCTCCCTTCAGCGAAGACAGCGCCTTCAGTTTGTTTGATATCACCGAAATCGTTCGAACGCAATTGTTACTTCGAGACGCGCCGACAAATGGAATTTCCTTTAAATCCGTGCTCAAGTCTTTTTCCAGTTTTAACATAAGAATATTCTATTTATTTTACTTGGAGAGCTATGAAATAGCATCATTTGTTCAAAAATCTGAATATGTATTTTACCAGCTCAATAAAATTATAGTATAAAAAAAGAGGTACAATTTCAAAATATCTTTTGGACAGGCGTTTGGGCTCCGATATCAATCGAAAAAACCATTCTAGTCCACAATTTTGGATCCATCTCGGTGCTTGTTCAATTTTGCCAGTATGAAAGTCAAAAGCCGCTCCTATTGTCATAATAAAATCAACGTTTGCTACCATTGCAAGGCGGCAAGCAAAAACCTCCTGTTTGGGCGTGCTCAAACCGATCCACACAATATTTGCTTTCGATAGGCTGATTTGACCTGAAAGATTAAGCATTTCTCCATCCGTCATTTCACGAAATGGGGGAGAACATACCCCAACGACATTATGATTTCCATATTTTTTCTCGCAGACATCTTTCAATTCAGCGGCGACTCCTGGTTTTCCGCCACAAAAGAAATGGTAAATGGGCTTATCGGATGATGCCCTTATCAAGGCCTCAAAAAAATCTGGTCCATAGCATCGTTGCATACGTTTCGCCCCTTTGAGTCTGCCAATCCATACGCTCGGCATACCATCGGGCAGATTTAGATAAAACGATTTGAGAGTCTTTGCAAATTCCGGATTGCGCTTGGCGTGCACAAGTCCGTGCGCACCTGTAGCGCTTATACAGCGATTTTCCCGGCTATCCACCAAGGGAAAAACGTTCGAATTGATCGCGGCTGAAATATTGCCTTCAAATAATGGAATAGAGAGAATGTAGGTCTTCATGCCATCTTAACCAGATCGGGATGATACTGTTTTAGCCAATTCACGGTCTCTTCGACTCCGTGATCAAGAGAATACGGCGGTGAGCCAAATGTCTTTAAGGTCTTTTCCATGGGAGCCGTATTACTACTGGTCATGCTAAGGTACCGAGTGGATGTGATTGGGAATTTTATTCCACCCAATAATAGGATGTCCCCCACAAAGCCTAGGCAACGTATCATCCACCGAGGTAATATCTTCACTTTTTTCCCGGTTTGCTTAACTGAAAAGCAATTAACCCATTCCAACAAGTCTAGCGGTTTGTCGCCAACATAGTAAACCTGTCCTGAAATGGTATCAAGAGGGGCATCAAGAATGGCCGTCATTTGAAATACAATATTTCCAACATAACCATAGGATCGAGTAACTGGAGCGCCACCGGGGTGAAAATACAACCCCTTGCCTATTACCCTCCAGAATTCGTATGGATACCGCAGATGCCAAGGACCCCAAACATTCGTCGGCCTAATAATAGTCCAACTACAAGACAAATTAGCGGATCTCGTTAGTTTCTCTGAAATCATTTTGCTTTCACCATACACCGTGTACGGCTCAAAATCTTCATCATGCTTGGGAAAACCCTTAAACTGATGAACAAACTGAGTTGATGTGATGATCAGGCGCTGAACAGTTCCACATAGCTTAATCGCGTCCAAAAGATTTGAAGTTCCTTGCGTATTAACCAGATAGTCTTCCAAGGATCTTTTGCCCTCTGTATCCGTTCGTGCCGCCAAATGGATAACGTGAGTAGGTTCAAATCCGGCAACTATTTTTATCAATTTCGCCCGATCCATGATATCGCATGCACTCCAATATTTTCGATGGCTATCAAGCTTTACATCTGCAATATCCAAGTTCAATATTTCATCATTCCGCTCGGTCAGACATTCAATTAGGTTTGTCCCGATAAAACCGGAACCGCCTGTTACGAGATACTTCATACTTTAAATGTTCTTCAATACGGATTTAAAAGCGTCTCGCATCATGGCAGTAAAAACCTTGTCAGTAAATTTTCTTAAATACATTTCTCGGCTCTTCTTACCCATCTCCAGCCTCAGCGTCGCGTCTCTCAATAATCCATCCAATCTCTCCGCCACAAGAACTGAATTTTTGATATCGACCAGATAACCATTACTGCCGTCAATTACCATTTCAGGAATTCCTCTCCAAGCGGTTGCGACAACGGGTAATTCAAACTTTAACGCATCAATTATTACGACAGGCAAATTTTCGGCTTCAAAAAAAGAAGGAAAACAAAACACATCGGCATTACGGAAACAATCATAATACTTATTTCCCGTCTTCACTCCAAGTAAGTTAACACGATCTTTCAAAGAATGTTCCTGCAAGTACAATAAAATCCGCTGCCGAATTTCTTCTGATCCAAAATCACCCAAAACATTAAGCTCCAATTCCACTTTCTTTAGTGCTAGTTGTCGAACCGCATCCAAAAGGATAAATATTCCTTTGGAATCAATAAGTACGCCCGCAAATAAGACAACAGGCGTTTTATTGTCCTTCATTTGCGATTCAGTAAAATTATCAATGTTGCCCCAAGGAACAATTTGATCCATTTTCGATAGCAACTTTTCCCCATCGGGTGGGCTGTGGTGCGAAGGCCTCAATGTCAGATCAGGATAAAAAAAACACAGTTTAAAAACAAAGCGTTCAACAGTGTTTGAGACTTTCAAAAAGTCGGAAATCCCACCGGCAAAAAACTGAAAGATTGTTCTCTTGAAAAGCCAGCGTGTACACAGCAAAACAGCCATATCACGGTATATAGGAATACGATCAGGACCACTAGGGGGATAATATAATATTGGAATATTATGCCTAAATTTTAAGTAGACAACTTTTGCAATTACGCCGATCAGGTGCCCAAGTTTTGAGAATTCAAATTTACCGATATTGGACATTTCTTTGGAAAAAGACATACGGACGTGGAACAACTGCGTGCCTGTATTGGGCATATTCAGAATGTCTTGGATAATCATTGCTTGTCCTCCAAAGGGAGGTGGCGTTTGTCCTACAATCAGAATTCTATTATTCATCATAGTACGGTTGAGCGTGTTTCATGTTGCGAAACTAACCAATCAAGATGCAATTTCATTCCATCTGCAATAGAAATTTCTGATTTCCAGCCAAGGTCATTTTCTATTTTGTCAATAGCCAAAAATATTTCAGAGACATCAAATGTTCTACCGCTGATCAAATTAAGCTGAATTCTCTTTCCGACCATTCGTTCAAACATTTCGACAACCTGAATCAATGAAAGGCCAAAACCTGAACCAACATTGTATATTCCGACGCGATCTGAAATTGCCGCCAAGTAACAGGCTCTAGCCACATCGGTGATAAATATGTTGTCGCGAATTATTTTGCCGTCACCAAAAACGTTAGTTGCTTGGTTCTTAGTGAAATTGTTAATCATTGTAGAGATAAACCCCTGCGTGCCATAGTGCGATTGTCTAGGACCAAAAGGATTAGATATTCTAAGAATGATGGGTCGCAGATCGTAGAGTTTGGAATACATTAGCAGATACTTTTCAATGGTCAGTTTAACAATGCCGTAAGAACAAATCGGGTTCGTTTCGTGGTTTTCCGGAACCGGTAAAACAGTCGGAATGCCATAAACAGTGCCGCCGGAGGATAGAAAAACAACCCGCTTTATTCCTTGGGACAGCATAATGTCAAGCAGGCGAAGAGTGTTTACTAAATTACCTTCTATATCATTAACAGGGAACTTGTTGGAAGTGCTTGGGATTGATGTACTAAGAGCATGAACGACACAGTCCACGTCCGTAAGTGCTTCGGTTAAAGCCAACGTGTCATCAAATGATGATTGAATGTATTCAACGCCTTCAATGGGCTTTCGATAAACTTCAAAAGATTTATCGAATACTTTTACTGATTTCTGTTCTCGAAGAAAAATGTCCAAAACATGGGAGCCTATAAAGCCATTGCCGCCAATTAGAAGAGTTTTCATTATGTCAAATCCGTCATAATATTTTTGTCATCGTGCAAATGAGTTGAGCTGGCTTGTATCTTGATACGATATGTCTATTTACCCACCTTAAAAGAGAAAGTGGCATGATCGCAAGAAACGCTCGTAAAGGTCTAAAAAGTAGCTTTTTGGCATAATTAGGATTGGTTATCTCGTGTGTTAATAGGAAATTATCCATGCTATTCTCTTCATGATGTTCCAAAATATTTAAACCTATACGATTGGCAATTTCTCTAAAAATGTCCAAGGTGTACTTTCGAACATGTTTCGGATCCTCCCAAATTTCGTTGATGGGTATGTTGATTAGTAGAATGCCATCATTCCTAAGTTTTTTCCTAAGGTTGGAAAGAATTTCAATGTCATCCGGCACATGCTCAAGAACATGAGAACAAAATATTATATCTAAACTCGAGTCCTCCACAAAGTCGTTGAGTTGGATTGGAAAAAATGTTGTAACTTTCTTACCAAAAATCTTTGCCAGCCTGGGAAAGTTTACAACGGCTTCATCCGATATGTCACACCCATATAGTTTAGCGTCGCTGGGCATCTTTAAGAGGAGGGACCCTCTTCCAAATCCATAATCAAGAATAGATAGCGGTTTCGATTTGGATGTTTTAAGATGTCTTTCTATGTGCAAAACATTCAATTTTGACTTCGATTGCTGATCGTAGCTGATCAGAACAGTAATGGTACTAAAAAAAAGACCATATTTGGAAGTATAGGTCTTGTTATAGTAATCCCTGTTGATCAGTTCTGTTGTTGCAATCATAGAGGAAACAAGAATCTTAATTGTATAATATCACGGACTACCAATAGCATCCACTTAATAGTTTTTTGCCTAAACGAAATAACTTGTAGTACAAAATCCAAAGTGCCTTAAACTTTTTCTCTTCAGAATACTCCTTATAAATAGTTTCGGCATCCATCTTTTGTTTCGCTGATGCTAAGATTGTCTTGCTCATACTATGCAGGCGATATCCGCCCCAAAAGGAAGATTTGTGGGCGCTCTTTAGTCCTGCTTTTCCAAAACGGAGGTACAGCTCATAATCCATTCCAAATTGTAAGTCCTCACGTAGCCCTCCTACGCGATCAAAGCATCGTTTTCTAAAGAATCCTGCGCAGTTTGCATGGTAGCAGTTTTTTGTCCATCTATAAATCTCATAGTCAAACGGGATTTCTTTTCGAGTTTTTATGAGGATGTCATTTTCGTCAATAAACTTGTAATCCGAAAAGACAAAATCTACATCGGGATGATCTTCAAAAAAGGCTACGGCCTCTTCGAAAACCCCGTCATAATATATGTCATCGGAATTTATCCAGCCTACAATTTCACCCGTAGCCTTTTGGAGTCCCTTGTTAAAGGCGTGGCTTTGACCACGATCCTTTTCGCTAACCCAAAAGGCAATTTGGTTGCTGTATTTCTTAATGATATCAGCAGAGCTATCTGTCGATCCACCATCGATAACAAAATACTCAAGATTCGGATAATTTTGGGCTAATACACTCGTAATCGTTGCTTCCAGAAACACACCCTGATTGAAGGAGGGAGTAATGATCGTAAATTTAGGAAAGTCCATTGCCGGATAATTTTTCATGCAATCTAATACGTCCAAAACTAATGCCGAGTAAAATGCAAGCTTCAATAAATTGATAATACGTAAAGAAATCTCTTATAAACGATAATGCAAAAAGAAATACTAAAATGCCAATAATTCTTGAAGACTCAATTTCGATTTTCTGATTTATTCCATCTTTCAATTTTCGAGAGACCTGAACCAAAAAATATAACACACTTCCATAGACACTTACTAAGCCAATAAAGCCCAATTCAGTCCAAATTCCAAAAAAACCGGAGGATGGAAGGTCGAGAACTGATTCGCCTCGGCCATTTAAGTTTGGATATAGTAAAATGCTTGTTGAGAGCTCGGTTTCAGCTCGAATTCCAATATAACTTGCGAACGAGCCCGGCCCATATCCGAAAAAAAATCTCACCGTAGGAGATTCCATCATATAGTCAGCCATGATAGCATTATTCAACAACTTAAAAGATTCGCCGACACGATCCTGGTACATCTCTGTGCTTACCTTAAGGGCATCATCAATGGATAGATCCAGTTTGTAGTCGCTTGACGTATAAATGCCTTTTAGGGCGGCAACATAGACAAATGCAATTAAAAGAAGAAAAACAGAAATGTATCGAAATACATATTTCCATTGAATATGTTTTCTGATTGCAAGTAGAAGTTGTATCGCTACCGCAATGAGGACGATAGGCATCGTATGACGTGTCTGGGCTTCAACATACATGATGATGAAAATTAATAGAGTAATGCCGTATTTAATGCGTTTCTCTTGAAGGTATATTACAAGCGGAAAAACGTATAGTATTCCTAAGACCATAAAGTCACTGCAATCTACAACATACCCCATGGTGCCCGTAGCATAATCGTCCATGGCATCATTAATCCAATTATTAGGGAATGGATTTATTCCAAAACGCCAACCTAAATTCAGAATTACCTGAATCCACCAACAATAAAAGAAGAGGCTTTGAGCTTTTGAAAAAGAATCATCATCAAGTACAATCTGTGAGGCAACAAAAAAGAGAATGAATGCAGGGATTGTTCTGATTATCCAGTCTATTCCATTGATCGACGCAACAGAGCTTGTTAGAAAGGAAATTAGGATTGCCAAAATCATGAAAAAATAAGTTGTCTTTTTCATTCGGATGGTCGAATGCCCGGGGGTCTCATCATTTAGTGTAAGTTTATAACCACCCCAAAGAATGATGATAAGTGGTAAAACGAAATAGACTCCAGGAATTTCAAAAACGATGAATAAGAAAGGTATGAAAACACTACTCACATAAATCAAAATCAGTACGGATCGGGTTCGCATGTATGCCAGGGTACTTGTAAGAACAAAGAAAAGTAAATAGAGGATAAGCATATGGGAAAACGCTAAAAGTGACCAATGTTTGGACTATTCAGTGCGGTCAAGTGTGAGAAGAAAAGATTGGTCAGCATGGACGATATACGTAGTAAGAATTTGATTTCCGGGTGCTTCTCAGAGGATTTTGCTCATAATAAATAAATTTGTCATTATTCAAGCCGGGTAATCTTCGTATATGTAGTCTTTGGAATCAAAAAATTCGGAGGCCAATACCATGAGAATTGCGTCGGGACTAAAATGATGCATCGTGTGCCAATCCGTAGTTTCGAGAATCAGGCACTTATCAGGACTATCGAGGACAAAATCTTCTTTCAGGGCTCCATCATGGCTCGAGACAGTACACTGCCCTTTTATACAGATTGCCGCTTGCATCGTTTTGTGATGTCGATGACCGCCCCTGGCGGAACCATCCACACCGTAAATATAGAATATTCGCTTAATGTCAAACGGTATTGTTTTTTCAATTACGGTAAGATTTCCTCGTGGATCGCAGAACGTCTTTAAACTTATGAGTTTAGCCATGATGATCCTCAATAAATTTATTTATGCGGTACACATTATACCGCCCCGCGATTTTGCGCTTGGCAATTCTGAAGGGAGTTTTCCAATCCCATGCCTGACCACGCGATCCATGTGGATCAAAAGAAGGTTCCATAGTTGTTATTAGTTCTTTCATTCTTTCGAGTTGGTTGAGGTAAGGTTCATAAAAAGTTTTGATAACTGCGTTGGACAGCTCGAAATTGCCAATTTCAATGCGATTATTATTATAGAAAATAATATTATGAAAGTGATAAAATACAGGATCAAAATGTTTTCCGGTTAGCTTTTCCACACATCGAATATTCTCATCGGATAAGTTGACATCGTATCGCTGAATATTCCAAGGGGCTAAACCTCCCCCCAAATTTTCCAACACATGAACGCCCTCGAACGTTGCGGTCCAATCGTCAAGATACTTTTGGTCGCCGAATTTACCGTCCTCTGCACGCGCATAACACCATTCGATGCACCGATCGCGCCACCAGGAAAGGGCTATTAATCCTTGCTGATTATTCTTAAACATCATGAATTGAACACAATAGCGGCCATGAACCGCAGAATCATCATAATCGGGTGAATAGCGATGCTCTGTAAGTAGGACAGAATTATTTCCGACCTCATCCAACAGAATTGATGGAGATGAATAGAAGAACAAATCTGCATCCAGATACGTACATGACGAAACATCGTGTTTCTTTAGCACATACAAAATAATCGATGGCGTAGAAGTCCAGCAATATTCGGCTTTTGATCGATCCGGCTTAATTCTCAAAAGGTCCGTATCTTCAAATTCGTGCAGTGAAATTACAACGACACCAGAAAGTTGCATTTTTTTCAAGATATCATAACATGTGTCGTCAAAGGCTAAGATGAAAAGTTGAAAACTCGGGCAACATCGCTGTAAGGAGTGGTACATTGCCAGACCGCGCGAAAGATAGTTTGAATCAAAGAGAGTGCAAAAATTAAGCATTCGCAATTTTTCTTACTAATATAATGTTATCAAGATATAGGTCGTCATTTTTAGGTAGGATTTTCGAACAAATTTCACCCAGTATATTGAAAGGTGCCATAAATAAAAATGTCATTAATAGGTTCCAAAATGAATTGCTATTTGCTGTGAGCTTGAATATAAAAGCGTTTATGATTTGGAATATTACTCGTACATCATTCATGCTTTTATTGAATTCAACTATTTGAAATCCATTGTTTTCGAATATGTGTTTCAGTGCAAAAGATGTATAACGCGCAAAATCATAGGGCTGCTCATGTTCATCCCAAACAAAAGGTACGGTTAAAAGAAGCATTCCATTTGGCTTGAGTATTCTGTTGATTTCTTTGATGAATCCATCCGGATAAAAAACGTGTTCAAAAACCTGACTTGATAGTGCGCAATCAAAGGATTCGTCAGGAAAGGGAAATGTTCGACCATCATAATACACATCAATGTCTTCGTTTTTATGGCTGTGACCTGATTGCTCAATATCCATACCTACGTACTTTTCATACACAAAAAAGTGCTTGTACGGTTTCTTACCGCAACCTATATCGAGTATGTTTCCAAAAAGATGTCCTGCAAAACTCCGAACACCGGAACAGAGTCCCTTTCTTGCAAAATAGAAAGGATTAATAAAGAGGCCCAGAAATCCCGGCTCAAATTGATGTTTTAAATAGATGTGTTTCAGTCTCATGAACATCTGTAATCCATCCCGTTTTTGGTTATTTTCTATTCAAGCATCAGTCCGAAGAATACAACCCTTGAACATGATAATATCACCATTAGTTTTAAGAATTGGATCGCATTGAGAATCAAAATATGAGATCACTCGATAGCTTTTTCCCAATTCCCGATCCAAAAAATCCTTCCCAAAGATCCGACACGGATAACTAGCGGGATAAACCTCCGGATTAACCCTCTGAAGCTTAATTATATCCGTATCCAGATGTTTAAAAAAGGGTGTACGATCTATAATAACAAACTTAACAGAAGTCTTGAGTAATTTCTTAAGCAATTCTCCTGGTTTTTCAAGGTATTGAAGAACGCTGGATAACAAAACAACATCTGGGTCATTTGTAATTAAACACGATTCAATATTGGGATAGAATTTAAGTATCTCGTCTTCAAAAAGAGTTTTTCCATATTCTACAAATTTGGGCTGCTCAACAATGTCCCATTTAACTTGCTTCAAGTCTTTCAAAAATTGACGATTTTGGAAATAGGTACTTCCAAGAGATCCGCCATAGTCAATAATTCTAAGGCAACCTTTATTTTGCGCAGCAATCCACATCATGGCCGACAATAATGGCCATGAATATTGGATTTCATTAAACAAGACCGAATCACGTTCGTAGGCGGCCTCTCCGTTTTTTACTTTGAGGAGCGATGCTTTTACTTTCTCAAAAATAATATCGCTGTCATACCCTGACGAGTCTTTTTGTGCATCTTCCCACGTTTTATAGTCACCGACCCAACCAAATCCATTTGATCGATTTCTTATTAAATCAACAAAAATGGGCGGCAAAAGACATTTTATTAATGTTTTTAACGATTCCATGATCTTAACTTGTGTTTTATTTTTTCAAAAAAACTTAACCTGATGGATTGTAAATACATTCCAAAAAGATTGCGTACAAGTTTGTTTTCTGTTGTCGGTATCGACGCGAGAGGAATTGGATTCGCACTAATCTCCGTGTCGAAATAACGTAAGTTGCCACTATGGCGTCCGCTGAGATCATTTCCAATATTATGAACAAGTGACTTTCCCGGATAGAGAGTCAATTTGTTACTTAAAAATGCGGACGCATTCCACCGAATGGCCCAGGAATCATTTTTATGTTCAATTTGATCCACGAGCATTCTGGTGAAACCAAATGCTCCATTGAAGTCGAACTCGCCAGTCAGACGCAGTTCTTGAAGTTTCTTCAGCAATTTTTCTCCATTGCTCTCAAAAAGTTCCCAACCTCTCTTCCATGTAGCCCATCCCCAGCAGTCCGCGCCGCGAAGAAAGAACGTCTCAGGTAACGCCTGCTTAACAGGATAAGTATAGCCATGGATGCTGATTACCGATTCTTCAGATTCGTAGAAATCAAGCGCTTCATTCATAAATTTTAAGAAAAAAGGGGACGTTACAAGATCATCTTCTAAGACAATAATCTTTCCAAACCGATCAATAACATGTGTGACCCCACTTATTATGGATTGTGCTAACCCCAGATTTGCTGAGCTTTCGATAATTTGGACCGACTTGAACCCTTCAGTTTGTCGTATCAGAGTTCTTACATCTAGAACGCTATTTGGGTCGGTAATATCCTTTGGACCGTCTGAAAAAATAATGAGATCACTTTCTTGAGCAAGGGTGTTTTTCTTAAGGGACTCGATAGTCTGTTGGGTATGGTATGGGCGATTATAAACGAAAAGGGCAATTGGAGATATCATACAATGTCAAGTTCATCTCTCTTGATTTCAATAATATGGTCAACTTTCCGTGTTATGCTGGTATCGTGGGTTACAAAAATAACAATGCGTTCTTGATATTCTTGAAGAATATTACTAACGACCCGGTCACGTGTATTTTGATCCAATGCGCTTGTACTCTCATCAAGAATCAGAACCTCCGGTTGACGAAGTAATGCCCGTGCGAGACCAATCCTTTGTCTTTGCCCGCCGGACAAATTACTTCCGCGATATTGTAAAATTGTTTCGTATTTCTGCGGAAGAGTTTCAATAGTTTCTTCGATTTCTGACAGTTGAGATGCTCTCCTAATGCTATCTAAATTATGGTCTAAACCAAAACATATGTTTTTGAATACTGTATCGTTAAAAATTATCGTTTCTTGTCCCAAAAGCAGTATTTTTTTTCGGAGACTTTGTAGACTAATTTCACTCATTGAGGTACCGTTGATCATGATTTTGCCGGAATCCAAAAGGTGAAATCGGAGCAAAAGATCCATTAGTGTCGATTTTCCAACTCCGGATTGCCCGACAAGGGCATAACTATTTCCGCATTCAAGGACATAATTAAAGTTCCTAAGAACATCATCGATCTTGTTATAGGAGTAGTGAATATTGCATATTTCTATTTTTCGAACCGCTTCATTCAAGTCTTTACCCGACGTCGATTGCGCTTTATGATGATATCCCGCCTCAATTACTTCAAGGACATCTTTGCCTGCTTTTGCGTCAGAAATTATTTTCATAAATACATTAGCGCATTCACCAATAGTAGGCAGAAGTCGCATCAAGAATACTAACAGCGTCGCGGCAAAGGCATAGTCCGCATTGTTATTTCCGGCACCATTGAAATAAATAAAACAGCCAAATACAAAAAGAAGCACAATAAGTGGCAGGAGTCTGCCTAGTAAATTCAAGAGATCTATTAAGAATTGTGTCCGCCCAACATACTGAAATATTGATGTCTCATATTTTTCGATTACATACGGCTCGGCTGAAAATGCTTTGACGGAACGAAAGCCATTCAAAGAATCTAAGAACATAGAACTATTCGCTTGGGATTCGTCGACCATTCGTATTCCAAGCTTTCCAATTGTTTTCAGAATATTGATCGAGGCCAAAAAGCTGAGGATTAAGAACAGTACAACAACCAACGCAATAGTCGGAGAGTAAATCAATATCGCAAAGTAATACAAAAACGACAATATCAGGAGGTTTACAAACTTACTTAATATTACGATCAGTCCGCCTGCACGCGCGGTCTCGTCGCCTGCCAGACTAATGAAGTAACCTATGCTTTTCTTCTCAATCTCTTGAATTTCAAAAACCGTCATGATGTTCTTAAAAGCTTCCGACGACAGTTGCGACTGTACCTTTTTCCCCAAATACGCAATAAGGCCATCTCCTGCCAGCATCATCAAAATGCGAAAAAAGAAAAGGGAAATAAACACGAGAAGAAAAATCCTGATAGACGGATTAAGTCCCACAAAGTTGATGCTCCGGACAATAAAATCACTACCAAGTGTCTGCCCTGTAGCCAGTTGTGACAGAGGAAACAAAACACTCATCGCGACAAGTTCTAGGATAACTGAAACGACACTGAGAGAAATAGCGAGATAAAATAGCGAATTATGTTTGAACGCATAACCTATCAAGCGCCTTATGTATCCAAGATTAAGGCTTTTTAAAGAAAACAAATTATGCTACTCCCGTGAATTTCTTGAGTTTCGTAATTAGTAATTTCGGATTTGTGAATAATAACGTCAGCGCATAAGTAATCAATCCGGCCCATTCAACTCTTTTTGAGTAGTGAGAGTAGAGCGGATACCAGATTAAGGTATTTATGGGGTTTATTACGTTAACATAACGCTGCATTTTTTCCGGATCATCGTAATATGCTTTTGGATCTAAACCCTTTCCTGTAAATTTTGCAATGTGCCACAAATCATCTATTTCTTTGTACCATCCTCGATAGGTATGTGTGATTTCCTCAAATCCGTAACGAGCTAATAAATTATTAAGAGAATTGTGCGTAAACAAGTTATAGTGGCTGGAATTCATCCACAGTTTCGATTGATTCGATCGATTGCGGTAGTGGGTCGGAATAGCTGTAAATATAAGCCCTCCCGGTCTAATGATTTTTCTTATTCCACTAATTACTTCATGAAGATCAGCGACGTGTTCAAACGTATGGTTGCTGAAGATCAGGTCCATCATGCCGGAGGTATGAATTCTGCTGTCAACTATGCCATTTACAATGTTTGGCAATCCTAATTTTGTAGATGCAAATTCGAATAAATCCTTATCTGATTCGACACCAAATACGTTCCAATTCATGTCGTGGAATAACCGTAATACGCCGCCGTGACCAAATCCAACGTCAAAGATGGCTCCACTGTTGAGTCCGGAATATTTTTGTGCATAATTTATTTTTTCACGATAGTACCATTCACTGAATTTCAAATAATATTCCGGCGGTCTATTGATAAAATCATTCGATGATTTTGAATGATATCCTGATTGCAAGTAAAACTCGTTGAGGGCTTCTTTCGAAGGTCGAGGATTTTGATGCACAAAACCGCATATCCCGCAAACTTTCCATGCGCTTTTTGTTACCCCTTCATACAATTTACCGTATTTATTAAGATGGACATCAACATCTGTGTTGGTTGCGTCTAAAAACGATGTGTCATTACCGCAGATGGGGCATGGAAGCAGAACTAATGAATTCACTATTTCCTCGTGTAATTTGAATAAATTCTCGGATATTCTTGAGTGATTTGTGCAAGCGATGTTTCATAGGGCTTGGGTATTATGCTCGAAGGATAGTTTGTTCCAAAAAGGCTGCTTGCGAATTCAAACTGAAGAACTAAACGATCACCTTCCTGCAGATTCTTGCCCTTATGCAATCCTCTCGTATCCTC
This sequence comes from bacterium, assembly GCA_031402315.1. Lineage (GTDB taxonomy): Bacteria > CLD3 > CLD3 > SB21 > SB21 > JANNSF01. Next base: position 16,359 of record JANNSF010000047.1, read on the forward strand.
AGCAATAACAGTTCCTCGCGGTGCGGCAAACTCGATATAGTCTTCTTTGGAAAAAGAGGCCGCGACTTCCTCATCCGTCAAGCGTGAATATCCCTTTTCTAGCAAATGCTTTGGTATCCCATGGTTTCGATGCGATTTTGCAATAAATGTATGAGGCCCATTCTTCCCTGTTACATCGGTAATATAAAAAAAGAATTTGAGCCATTTGAGTCGATCCATATCGAAATGAAAATATTGTGCGGCCTCAGAATCCGGCGTTTCCTGAAAAGTGCAAGACCACCAAAGTGCAACAAGATCCAGTATAGGCTGACATGCTAAATAAGACTGGGCAATAGAAATAACAGAGTAGTCACCGAGCAATCGTTGAACATCTTGACTTTTTAAAATCGTCGAGGAAGAAAAATCATATCGAACGCCAATAGGCTTTTTCCGATTAAATCGGCCGATCACCGGCGTTTTATCCTGTCCCGTCATTGGGCGAACAGACGCCTCCTCAGTCAATGCAAAATTTAGAAGGCGGTTGCACATATCGTCCGCCAATCGTTTTTCAAAGACATAGTATCCATCCTCTTGCAGTTTTTTTCCAATTCTTGTAACGTCCTCATTCGAAAAATCTCCAATTAATCCACTGGTGGATGGAAAAGTGTATTTCGCACGCGTTAGTGCAATTAATTTGTGAAAAGCATCGTTTGAAACGCCACCGGTTCGACAAAACAAACCGATCATGGAATTATACGCAAATGATGGCGTTGCACCTTTTAGCTTAAAAATGATAAGTCCGACAAATAGCTTAACATACAGAAATGGGATTTTTATAAGTTCGATTATGCGATTCATGATTCTCTACCTAGTTTATAGAATTAGCAAAACGGGTTAAATAAAAATATAAGGATTTCTTTTTGCAAAACGGCTTCTTAACATACATAACTTTTAGCAGCCTTTGCAGCTCCATTTTTAGCGCCCGTGTTTCATGTTCCATGGTCTCAGAATCTACTGTGCCGGGCAAGTCCAAGACGGTATCTTTATTCAGTTCAATGACATCGTTAATTCTTTTTTGCCCACTAATATATGGCGGCCTGGAGCGACAGTCCCATTCAAGTTCAAAATCAGGTGACATAGTCCGTGCTATTTTTCTCCATGCCCTTTCAATAAAGATCTTTTTCAGTTCGGGGTTCCTTCGGAATCCATCCGAAAGGTCGATCGTTGAATGAGAAAATAGCAATGCATACCACCGATACGCCATGCGAATTCGTTCCGAGGACCATCCGTCAGATAATGCTTGATCAATCGCAGCTTGATATTTATGTTCGGTAATACCCACGTAAGTCAAATCATGCGGAAATGTTAAAAAATCTTTAGAATAAGATACGACCGGAATTCCTAACATGCTCATTTCTGCTCCTGCACTTGACCATGCGTTGAGAAAAACATTCGTTTCTTCAGCCAAATTGTATAGCGAAATTCCATCGGTAGGCCAATTGATTGCTACATTAGCCGGTAATCGACTAAACGCCTCCTTCAAATGTTTTGCATGCTCTGAATGAATGCTGTCCCTCTGGTTTGGAAATTCCCGTGGATGCACTCGGACAATCAAAAACAGGTCACTCCTTTTTGTCATTAAATTCAATAGAGTCTTAATCCACTCAATCTGGCTTGAAAAAAGAGTTTGCGGCTCATTCGATGATTTGGCCAAAATACTTTCGGCTGCAAACTTTTCATCGTAACTGCTCATCGTTGCAACCAAAATTTTCTGGTCGGATCGAATTTGAAAAAAACGTCTAATGTCGAAAGCTTTTGCTCGGGATTTTGAATAGACAAGAAAGTGATTGCCATGTAACAATCCAATAAAGTGTCCGGTCACTTGAGCTAATACGTGTGGGCTAGCAGGAATACTCTTGTACACACTCCAATGATGTAACAATTGACCAAAGAAATTGAAATTGTGATCTTTAACTAGGATCATTGTTTGCACTCTTTTTTCGAGATTACCTCCGGCATGCAGAGAATAGACAGATGCCCCGTGCTTCTTAGCGAGGCAGGCGGCTGTATTGTTCACAGAGTAGAGTGCATTGTACAGTAGCAGCCTGTCAGGCCGTATTTCAAGAAAAATTTTATCCAGTCCCTTGTAAGTCAAAACGGAGTTTCGAAACGCAATCAAATAGTGTGACCATTCGTCATCTGAAAAATGAAGATCAGATTTCTTGTATTGAAGTAAGAATTCATAAGCGGCAATCCGTCCCAATGGAATCTGATCGATATCAAATTCAAAACAATTCTCGCGGGTCAGGCCACTCGCAGTTTTTGCGGCATAGTCAAGATTGTCTTTGCAGTATTCTTTGAGAGATAAACGATTAAACGAAAAATGCCGATTTATGATACCAGCCTTCGTAACGCACGAATTGCAAACCTTTCCTTTAGCAACTTGAGAAGCCTCTTGAGTGAGTCCTGCAGCACTCATTGAAACGCAATATTCATCTAATATTCTGTCACACGTTACATAGTAAATATCGTGGCCGGCTTTCTGAAGACTTTCCGCTACCAGGGCCTCCGGAAAAGCATGCACCCAAATATCAGAATGAGGTGAAAAAAAAAGTATCTTCAACGGAATCCTCTATAATTTATGCAAATAAATCCCATGAAACCGGTGTACCTTTCTTCGCGTCTTTTTTTAGAATTTTGCCAAGAACGGTCTCATAGTATTTTGGTGCAAGGCCCAATCCGGGCCGGACGATTCGCATATTTTTAATCGTAAATGTTTCACCTGCCTTCATATCTTCTGAAATATAGAGAGACCTACGAAATACGAGCGATTTTTTTTCTTTTTCTGTCGGCCCGTAACTTATTTGACCAAGTGATTGCCAAGCTCTTTCGGCCTCCAAGACTAGGGATTTCATCTCTTCCGGCTCCATTGAGAAGGCTGAGTCTACACCTCCATCGGCCCGACACAACGTGAAATGCTTCTCAATCACACTGGCGCCCAGCGCTATACTTGCGACGGCAACACCGATGCCCATCGTATGGTCCGAAAGTCCTACTTCACAATCAAATAATTGTTTTAAATGGGGAATTGTTGAAATGTTAGTATTTTCAGGGGATGCGGGATAGGTACTGGTGCATTTCAAAAGAACTATTTCCCGGCCTCCGGCACTTTTAAAGGCTCTGACGAGTTCATCCAAATCGGCTATACTTGCCATCCCAGTGGAGACGATCATGGGCTTTCCTGTCGCCGCGTCTTTCCGGATGAGCGGTAAATGATTATTTTCAAACGACGCGATTTTATAACAGGGAACGTTTAGCATCTCCAAAAAATCTACGGCCGACTCGTCAAAGGGTGTACTAAACCCAATGATCCCTAGTTCTCTGCATCTATCGAAAATTTGTTTATGCCATTCCCATGGCGTATAGGCTTCCTGATACAGTTTGTGGAGCGAATTGCCTTTCCAAAGGCTATTCGGATCGTCAATGAAAAACGCTCCGTCGTTAACGTCGAGGGTCATCGTATCCGCTGTATACGTTTGAATTTTCAAAGCCTGAACACCTGTTTTCGCTGCCGCCTCGACTATATCCAGAGCCCGTTCAATGGATTGGTTATGATTTCCCGACATTTCAGCAATAATAAAAGGTTGAAGTCCATTGCCGATGGTGTATTGATCAATTTTAATTCTTCCCATTTTTTCTATCCAATACTCCTTATGATCATGAATGCTTCAGCATATTCAGATCCGACAACGATTCCCCATCGTTGCGCCAAAATCTCCAACGCTCGTGGTGATCGAGGATGTGGAAAGGGGCGTTTTTCAAATTCATAACATTCCATTGCCCGGATTTTCTGTTCTACATTATTTTTTGAAATTTGCAAAAACACATTTGGCTTAAAATATCCCGGATAGCTAGCCGCTTGCCATTCTGTTGAAGAAGGGGTTTCAAATGTAAATATCGATCGAACGCACTCACCTTTCATCGGCCTTGTCGCAGTCATCACAGCGTCAAATGTTCTGCGGTGGTCAATATTTGTATCGCTCCCATGATGCGTAAAAATGATTTCTGGGTGAAATTCATTTTTCTCCTTTTCAATAATCTTCACAAGATCGAGCAATGCGACGGAATCAAAACGATTGTCCGGCAGATCGTAAATACCGATTGAGGAATAGCCGACAATGGAAGTCGCTTTTTCAATATTAGAACGATGAACTGCCAAGGCATCGGCCCACTTTAAAACATCTCTGGAGTCGGATCTTGATGTTATCCCTTCACCAAGAATGATTGCTCGAATATCACAGTTGAATTCTGATGATAACCTTTGAATGGATGCGCCAAGCCCTAATATTTCATCATCGGGATGAGCTACCACCACCAGAATTTTTTTATTTTTTAGTAATTCGTACATCTGCGATTATACCATCTGATTTAAACGATGCTCTTGAGAATTCGAATCGGAAATGCTTGGTCTCAATAAACGCTTTTGGATATCCGTCGGCATCAAGCATCCGAATGTGGTCATAGATTAGTTCCAAACTACTAATTTCCGCAATGTCGCTTTCTGCTGGTTTGCGGCGCTTGAAGTGAGTTGGGTTTCCTTCCTGAGGCACGGGTTGAATATTTTTTTCGATGATTTCAACAATCATATCTTCGATTAGAATTGAGGCGCGAATAAAGATTTCCTCTGCCGTTCCTAAAAGTGACAAAGTCTTTTTCAAATAGACAGGTCCCGCATCCAATTCCTCAACGCATCTGATTGCACTAATCTTTGTTTCCGTAAATCCTTGAACAATCAAGTTTTGAAGGGGACTCCCACCGCGTCCAAAGGGCAGGTCCGTCATATGAAATATGACACAATTAAGGTTTTGATAAACATCTTTCTCTATGATATGTGACCAATGGGGAAAAAAGACATATTTTGGCTGATATTTATTAAGGTTGTCCCTATTCAACTGTTCCACACGATTAATTAATACAAATTGATTGTACAATTTACGATTGAGTTTGTCTACAATATTCGCATGCCATGGGCGTGTCGTTGCTACAATAATATTATTCATATCTACAATCTCAAATAATATCTACGGCACATTGTGTTTTTTAGTGTTATCTGTTCAGTCATCTCAAAGCCCGCTTTCTCAAATGCTTTTGCTGATCCGCAGTTTGCTTCTTTAACCACGCCCACAATTCCCGTACATTCAACACCGTCACCAACAAGTTTTGATACTCCTTCTTGAATCAAAAACGCCGACAAGCCATTACCACGATATTTGCTATCGATTGAAATGTCAACTTCTGCCATCGTTTCTGAAAGATCAAATCGAATCTGCCCAACAGGCTGTGTCTCGTTTTCGAAAATGTATATTCTGCTCTGAGGATTAGTCACTTTCTTGGCGAACCAATTTTTGTGAGTATCAAATGGGATTATTTCTGAATTTAACGAATTCGCACGGACTGTCGAATCATTGACCCACTGAAAAAATAAATCCGTGTCACTAATCGTAGCATTGCGCAAACGAAGGCCTTGATATATCTTGCAACGATCATAGTTAACAAGTTCTTCAGCCAACCTCGCTATTCTTATCAAGGGTATTAATTTTTTCGATAACACTTCCATTTTGCGCATCGTAGGAACATTGTTCAGTAATTTGCGTACTTCGTCTGCAATCAGTTCAGCCTTGCTTTCGGGTGCGTCCCCTAAGAATTTTATGACCCCTTTCATTGCAAGCATTTGACTTGTTTCAAATTGATTCTTAGCAATTGCAAAAACCAAACTGGGTAAGCCTAAAAAACATCTTTCCCATGTCGTTGATCCTCCTGCTCCAATTGCCAAATCTGCCTCAGCCATCAATTCGGCCATATTATCTACTTGTTCATAGTAGGCAACATTTTCCAGGCTTTCGCAATACTCTTTTACGTCTTGTTTGTTTGGGTTTGATGCTCCAACGACAACATTAACAGCAATCTCAGGCCGGTTAAGTATCTGAATTGCACTCAATGTTTTCAGCGTCATATTTTCCGGATCAGAGCCACCAAAAAACAATAAAATATTTTTAATAGACCCGTCACGAATTCGTAATCTCTTTTTGGCTTCGTTGTATTCAGGGCGCAGTAACGCAAATTCCGGTCCTAAAAAGGTTCGAGTGTGACCAGGAACCAATCCATCATAACGCATCTGCATGTTTTCATAGAGATTTTGATCTAGCAGGACATCACAATCGTGTTTTCTATCGGCCAAGTCATCAATAACCATAGTCCTCTTAGCTAGCGGTCGCAATGCTTTTTCCCATCTTTCATCAAGCGCATAGTGATCTATGATGAGCCAATCTGGTTGATCCGATAATTGTTTGATTAACTTCGTAGATAACGCAGCATCTTCATCCCAATCTCCGCCGAGCCATGAGGAGTGAATCTGAGTATTTAAGTCAGTTTTAAAATTACTCGAAACTGGAAGCGTAAATACGATATACCCCTTATTTTCTCGAATATAGCTGACCATATTTCCATTGTGAAGCCGACATATAAAATAGATAATTCCCCCAGCACGCTTTAGTTCATCTGCCAATGTCAAACATCTCATGAGATGACCGGACCCAATTTCTATGGATGCGTCAACGCGGAATACAGCGATCATATCGCCTTTTTTTGTTCGATATGAGAATTGATCGCAGCCCATTTCGGTTGCTTTTTCAAAAGCTTAATGACATCCATCATGCGAAATCGCGGGTTACTCGCGTAAATTTTGATCAGAATATTTTCAATCAAATTAAAGTCTTCTATCGTATCTACGGTCCAGCGATACTGACTGTAGTCAATTTTGGACTTAAACGAACCAATACGAAATTTCTCAGGATGCCGATAAATATATGGAGTGACATGCTCCTTTTCGGCTTGCTGCGATGCGTTTTTATGAGCGGTTGTCAGAGCGTCAAACGAAAAAATCTCGGTGTCTAAACCTCGTGGATAGGTTCGTTCGATAGCATTTGATACGTAGTCTAGCGTAGAATTATTATCCAAAAAATATTGTATACATTGTGACGTGATATCAGGATCTATTAGGGGGCAATCCGAAGTTATTCGCACAATAGCGTCCGCATGGTTTTCCTTTGCTGCGAGATAGTAACGCTCAAGTACATTATTTTCCGAGCCACGAAAATAGGCGAGTCCTTGACTTTTGGAGAATTCAACAAGGGGATCGTCCGTAGGATTAATGGTGGTGGCTATTACAATAGACGAGATTTTCTGAATATCTTTAAGCCGCTCAATTTGATACTCCAACAATGGCTTACCCATTACGGTTTTTAAAACCTTACCCGGAAGCCGGGTCGAAGTCATACGCGCCTGAATAATAATTACGGTTTTCATTTTATATTTATAGCAGTTTCGACAGCGTCAATCACTCTATTCTGATCCTCTTTTGTCAGCGACGCGTACATGGGCAAACTGATTGCGTCTTTATAATAACCTTCAGCGTTTGGGAAATTCTTTGAATTATAACCAAAGGGGCGATAATACGGTTGACGGTACACGGGTATATAATGTAAGTTTACGCCAATGCCCATTCGGCGAAGCTCAGCAAATACTTGGGCGTGAGAAGCCTTGATGCGATCTAATTTCAAACGTATTACATAAAGATGATAACTTGAATAAGTGTCACGATGCTGAAACGGAATTGTGATTGGAAGACTTGAGAATGCTTGGTCATAGCGGTGCGCAATTTCTTGACGATTTGCAACAAATTGATCAATGCGTTGAAATTGACTAAGGCCAAGTGCAGCTTGAATATCTGTAATTCGATAGTTGTATCCCAATTCAATTTGTTCGTAGTACCAGGGGCCATGCGATGGCTCATGCATAAGAGTTTGTTCGCGTGTCATTCCGTGGCTGCGCAAACGGGAGAGTCTCTCGAATAATTTTTTATCATTGGTTGTTACGATCCCACCTTCACCGGTCGTAATAATTTTCACAGGATGAAAACTGAACACGGTCATATCTGAGAACTTACAACTCCCAACAGGTTTTTGTAAGTATTTTCCACCAATCGCATGAGAAGCGTCCTCGACAATTTTAAAACCATATTTGACAGCCAGTGTTTTTATTTTTTCCATCTCGCAGCTTTGCCCTGAAAAATGAACCGGTATAACAATTTTCGGGAGCTTTTTAAGTTTCTTAGCCGTTGCTAATTTGACTTCGAGTTCATCTGTACTCATATTGTAAGTTTGCAGATCAATGTCCACAAAGTCAACGTCTGCTCCGCAGTATCGTGCACAATTTGCCGATGCAAGGAATGTATTGGGTGACGTCCATAAGACATCTCCACTTCCCAAATCCAGGGCCATGCAAGCAATATGAAGCGCAGCGGTTGCATTGGCCACCGCTACTGCGTAATTAACTCCGCAATATTCGGCAATCGCTTTTTCAAATTTCTCAATAGTAGGTCCTTGAGTAATCCAATCCGATCTCAAAACTTCGACAACCGCTCTGATATCTTCTTCCGAGATAGACTGCTTTCCGTATGGAATCATTAAGTTACCCCTCGATAGTAAACGTTGGATCGACATGCATCTTTATGAGATTTCGAATTTGATCTACAGTTAGCCATTCTGTATTCGTTCCGCTATTATATTTGAAATCCAGCGGACAATATTCACCACCAAATTTACTCTTGAACTCGTCAATATTCCAGAGTGGCATGGAGGGCAGAATGACAAAATATTTTTCAAACTCAATCGTATTAATACCGTCGGTCTCGGTAATCATTTCTTCATGCAATTTTTCACCCGGTCTTATTCCAATAAGTGCGTGTTTGCAATTTGGCCCAATCGCTTTGGCGACATCCGTTATCCGATAGCTCGGTATTTTAGGTACATAAATCTCGCCGCCCCACATATTTTTAAGAGCAAAGAAAACCAAATTTACGCCCTCCTCCAAAGTAATGTTGAATCGTGTCATCCGAGCATCTGTTATCGGCAAAACACCGTCATGTTTCTTCTTAAAAAAAAACGGAATTACACTGCCTCGGCTTCCCATGACATTTCCATACCGCACAACTGAAAATCGTATTTCGTGGCGCCCCTTAAAGTTATTGGCTGCTACAAATAATTTATCCGAACATAATTTGGTTGCACCATAAAGATTTATCGGAGCGGCGGCCTTGTCGGTACTCAATGCGACAACCTGCTTTACTCCCCGTTCTAACGACGCTTCAATGACATTTTGAGCGCCCATGATATTTGTCTTAATAGCCTCAAAGGGATTGTATTCTGCTGCTGGAACTTGCTTAAGCGCTGCCGCATGGATTACAATATTGATATCCTCAAGCGCTTGCTTCAAACGTTCTTTATCACGCACGTCACCAATAAAATATCGCATCTGTTTATACTTCGCTTCCGAAAAGTCCTGCTGCATTTCAAACTGTTTTAACTCATCCCTTGAGAAAACAACAATCCTTTCAATTTCCGGATAATTTTCCAAAAGTGTATGTATGAATTTTTTACCGAATGAGCCTGTTCCCCCGGTAACGAGAATTGATTTTCCATTTAACATAAGACTCTTCTATTCTTTATTTCAAAATATTTTTTAGTTTAATACTGTCGAAAACAAACTTTAATTTATCGTTATTTTCAATTGTTTTTGTGATTTGATTTTTCTGCCAGTACGCGCGTACGACGGCCACCGAACTTAAGAGACTCATCGTAAGCATGGCCGTAATCAGAGTGATCAGCGTCTTTCTTGGACCATAAGGATGGGGAGCAGGACCGGCATTATCCAAAACTATAATAGTTGGAGTGTCTCTTGCTTCCTGAATTTTAGCCTGCTCAACTTGCGGAATCAAGAACTCAACAATCTTGCCATATATCTGAACCTGCCGATACAGTCGAACATATTCCAAACCAATGTCTGCCGTTGATTTAAATGGTATGAATATGCTATGATTCTTGCCGCCAAATTCCAATTGCGTTTGCAGTTTTTTAAGCTCGGCTACCTTCATTCCCATACGTTCAACATCCGGATGTGATGCACTCAAAGTATATTTGAGTATGTTATACTCAGATTCGGCAACGGATGTTCTCGCCTCAACTTCGGCCGCTGCCTCAATTGAAGCTTTTGTCTGATCGGCTATGGAAATGACGCCAAATTTCTTTTGGAAAAAATTTAAAGAATCTTCAACTTTGCGAAGCTCCTCTTTAGCATCTCCGTATCGGGTTTCAATAAATTTGCGCGTTGCACGCGCCTGATCCGTCAATAATTCCCGATTGATTTCGTCCAGTTTCTTTACAGTATAATTGGCAATGTCTGCAGCGATTTGGGGGTCTTTGGCAAATCTCGTTCGGATAATAATAGTACCTTGTTTGGTTTGCTCGACTTTAAGATCATCTTCAAGATTTTTTAAAATATTAACGACATCTGTATCCTTATACTGCTCGCGGAGATCAAACTTAATGATGAGAGACTCGCGCAACCTACGGCTATTTAGTATAGCCATATATCGTTGATTACTAGTAGAGCCTCCGCTCAAGCTACCGGCCAAAGCTGAAAGACCGGCACTTCCACTAATTGACTCCAATAAACCACCCGTTCCTCGTTCAGGAATCAATACAACAGCTGAGGATTCATAAGTCTTTGAAAGGGTTAATGTATATAATGCAACACAGGACGACACAGCTATAGAAGTTAGTATGATCCTTCGTTTCCACTGCATAATGGCATAAAGAACGTCAATCCACGTCATCGCATTCAATGTATGATTGTTATCACTCACGTCTCTTCGACCAAATTTACTGATTTCTTAAATAGTGAATTACAAACCAATATTAAGCTCCGAAAAATGCACACATAGCACCGAAATTTATCCTAAATTCACGCAAAATCAATAAAAATCTTAGTTTAAGAGTTTAACTGTGGTCGTAGAATGTAAAAATATTAGTGAACCGATTCATTTCGTAGGCAGGCCGAGTCAATGATTAGGCACCGTGCCGGAATGTGATTATCCATCAGGCTCTCGGCTATTTACAAAAGGAATAACGCTTCGCGTGAGTCCCATTTGGAGATCGTCGTTCTTCAGGTATCCAGTAAGGTTGATAATAACCTTTGGCTTGGTAACATTTCTCCGGTCGTCTGTTAGAGTACGTAGCGTAAAATCTCCCTCCTTGCAAACCACTATCTAATCCCCTACATTTTCGACGGTATTGAAAATTATCCCATTCAAAAGAAATCATGAATAAGAATTCTCGTAAATTTGAAGAATATTGGTCCGGGCGCGGCTATTCGACGCGCATTCAGAACTTTCAGGAGCTCATGCATTTTAAAGTGCGTGATATCCTGCTCGTGTCGAGTCTCTATGACTCTTACATTTTGGAAGAGGATGGGCGGCTGTACGAATTGATTCAGGAGCAATACCGCGATCTCGATCTCTCGCAAGCGCCTGATATCACGCACGTTTCACGTGGACAGGAAGCGCTCGAGATGCTTTCGGGGCGTTATCGCTTTGATCTGATTCTGATGACGCTCCATGTCGAGGATATGCACGCAACGGCGCTGGCAAGAAAAATTCGCTCGACACATCCTCATCTTCCGATTGTCGTTCTGTCGTACGACAATGTCGAGACCAATGAAATTCTGAGCCATCGGGATGCCGGACTTTTTGATAAGATATTTATCTGGCAAGGCGACTTTCGCCTGCTCATCGGAATTATCAAATTCATCGAAGACAAAATGAATTTTGAACATGATTGTAAAACGGTCGGCGTCCAAGGTGTCATTCTGATCGAAGATAATATTAAGTTTTATTCGTCCTACCTTCCCATTATTTATACGGAAGTTCATAAACAGTCTCAGCGCCTGATTTCAGAGGGTATTAACCTTACACATAAATTTTTGCGCATGCGCGCGCGGCCAAAAATATTGTTGTGCTCCAGCTATGAAGAAGCATGGCGATACTATGAGCAATTCAATGAATTCATTCTTGGAATTGTTTCGGATGTGGACTTTCCACGCGAAGGAAAAAATGATCCGCAGGCCGGAATTAAATTCGCCGAAAGCGTGCGCGCACGGCAAAAGGATATTCCGATTTTGCTTCAATCCAACGATATCGAAAATGAGCCCCTGGCGGAAGCTATGGGCGCTGCGTTTATCAAAAAGGATTCGCCGACACTTTTGCAGGAACTCTCGGACTTCATGACGTACAATTTCAGTTTTGGCGATTTTGTTTTCAAACTTGAAGATGGCACGGAAGTTGGTCGCGCCAACGATCTGCTGACGCTGGAAGAGGAACTTGCCAAGATTCCGCTGGAGAGTTTGGAATACCATGGAAAAAACAATCATTTTTCAAACTGGCTCAAGGCACGTACCGAATTTTGGCTTGCGCATCAGTTAAAACCAAAGAAGGTCAGCGATTATGCCGATCTTGAAGACTTGCGCCAGCATCTTATCAAAACTCTCAAGGACTATCGCGAGATCCGTCAACGTGCGAATATTACGGATTTTCACAAAGACACGTTCGATCCCGAAAGCAGTTTCGCACGAATCGGCGGCGGTTCACTGGGCGGCAAAGCACGCGGGCTCGGATTCGTCAAGTCACTACTTAATAATTACAATTTGCGTTATGCGTTTGAGCGCGTGAAAGTTTTTGTTCCGGCAGCCGTCGTCTTGGGAACGCATGTCTTTGATCGATTTCTAGAGGACAATAATTTGCGAACGCTGGCGCTCAATTCCCAAGACGATGCCGCGATCAGCAATGCATTTCATGACGCAGAGATTTTTCCGGAAGTCATTTTGAATCAGCTCCGGGATTTTTTAAACGTCGTGCGGGTGCCGGTTGCGGTGCGGTCATCCAGTCTTTTGGAGGATTCGCAATATCATCCTTTTGCCGGCGTATATGAAACGTACATGATACCGAATAATCATGATGACATCGAACTGCGCCTCACGGAGCTGCTACTCACAATTAAAAAAGTTTACGCCTCAACCTTTTTTAAGGCGACGAAAGATTATATCAAACTCACATCGTATCGTCTTGAAGAGGAAAAGATGGCGGTCATCATTCAAAAGACCATTGGTACGGAACGTGAGGATCGTTTTTATCCGGATTTTTCCGGGGTCGCAAAATCGTATAATTTTTATCCCATGGCTCCTCAAACCGCGGCGGATGGTATTTCGCTGATTGCCCTGGGCTTGGGCAAAACGATTGTAGATGGTGGAAATTCCGTACGATTTTGTCCAAAGTACCCCAAACACCTCCTGCAGTTTTTTTCAACAAAAGATTCGCTGAAATCCAGCCAGCAGGAATTTTATGCGCTTAAACTCAAGAGTGAACGCGTCGATTTGTTTAAAGACAAACAGGATCATTTAGTTGCAAAATACGATTTGGATACGGCCAAACGCGATGGATCTCTGAATTATTGCGGCTCGACGTATTCGTATGAAAACGATGCTATTTACGATGGCATTTCCCGCGACGGTACGCGCCTTGTTACATTTGCACCCGTTCTTAAGAATAAAATTTTCCCGTTGCCTGAAATTTTGGATTTGCTTTTGGATCTCGGGAAGTGGGCTATGGGCTCCGAAGTGGAAATGGAGTTTGCCGTCAATCTCTCGAAACCCGATGGCAAACCCCGTGAATTTGGTATACTGCAAATGCGGCCGCTGGTTTTACGGCTGGAAAACGATGCGCTGGACGTCGACCATTTCTCTGCGGATCGGATCTTGTGTGAAAGTCTTCAGGTTCTGGGAAATGGTACTTCAAACCACTTGCGTGACATTGTTGTTGTTGACTTCGACCAATACGATCGCGGCAAAAGCAAAGAAGTTGCCCATGAGATCAATCAGCTCAATGAAAAACTTGTGGCGGCGGGCCGGCCGTATCTCCTGATTGGCGTGGGGCGGTGGGGGAGTCTCGATCCATGGCTCGGAATCCCGGTTCGCTGGGATCAGATCAATGGTGCGCGCGCGATCGTGGAAAGTAGTTTTAAAGATTTCGATGTGACGCCTTCCCAAGGGTCGCATTTTTTTCAGAATATGACGTCTTTTCAAATAAGCTACTTTACCGTTCCATACCGTTCCGAAGGAAGCCGTGTGGATTGGGCATGGCTGCGTGATCAGCCGGCACAAACAGAGCTTACATTTACCCGCCATATCGCCTTAAAAAAATCACTTACCATTGTCGTCAATGGCCAGCGCGGCAAAGGAGTTATTCTAAAACCGGAATAAATTTTCTTTTGCGCATGATTTTGCTAATTTGAATCTATGTCTGAAGATTTATCCAAAACGAAACAAGAAGTAACGTGCAAAGTCGTTCGGACGATGCTAAATTATGCGCGCCTTCACCGTGGACCGGATTGTGAAGCGCGTATTGCCGATGCCGTCGGCCTCCACTTAACCTATCTCCATAACGAAAACAACTGGGTCTCTTTTGAGGTGTATAAAATCGCCTGTGAATTTATGATCCGCGAATTCTCCGATCCGAAGGTCATGTACAAGGTCGGCCTTTTCGCATTTTCGAATATGGATAACTTTGGGGCCATCGCAAAATTCGTCGTCTATTTATCCACGCCGGAAAAGATATTCAAACGTGCGGCCGCGGTAGCCAATGAGGTATCGCGCATTGGGAATTATCGTCTCGTTGAATTCGGGCCCAATCGAATGCTCTTGGAATTCATCAATCATCCGAATTATCCATTTCATCAATTCAATTGCGACTATCGCCTGGGCCTATTTGCCGGCGTTCCACAACTTTTTGGGCTACCCATTGCAAAACACCGAAGCGTGGAATGCGTCTCCGACGGTCATGCACGTTGCCTTTATGAATTTCGGTGGCAGCCGCAAGCGTATTATCTGTTTGGAAAGCAGGCGGTCACCGGCATGGGGATGGGGCTCGCCTTTGCTTTCGTCCTTTCAGCGCTGAATCGATTTGATTTTTCAAGCGCCAGTTTTTCGGGAGTTTTGTTTTCGTGTACGGTTATTCTATATCTCGTGGGCGTCATTATGGATATCAAACACTCGGCCCAATACAAAATTTTTTCCGAATCCGGCACCTCGGACGATATCGAAGAGACCATGCAGTTTGCAAACGAGAAATACGAGGAAGCACTGGATACCGTGACGAAACTCAAGGCCATTATTGAAGCCAATTCCGTGTTGCAATCCAAATGGTTAAGCTCGGAACTCGTGGATATGGTTTTAGAGATTATTCGCAACAATCTCGGCTACGATCGTGCGATGATCTTACATTACGACGAAAAAGAAAATTCGCTCATGCATCCCAAGGTGGTGGGTAAAACCTCGGTCATCCAGCAAGCGGCATTAAAAACACTAAGATTTGATCTCCAAGACGATAGTTTTGCAAACGTCAAAGTATTTAAGAGCGGCGAGCCTATTCTGATCGAAGACATCAGTAAGATAGAAAATTTTAAAAATCGTGAATTTTTGAGAATTTCCGGTACAAAGTCGCTGGTGATTCTTCCCTTTCGCGTTGGTGAAAAGATTATCGGTACATTGACGGTGGATAAAATAACATCTCCCAGGCCGATGAATGGCGAAGACGTGCGCATTCTAATGACCCTTCTCAACGTTCTCTCCGTGGCGCTTGAAAATGCCGAGTTGTACTTGGAGATGGAAGAACGCGTCAAGGAGAGGACATCGCAGCTAAATTCCACGAATCACAAACTCGGGGAGGCTTACGACGAATTGAAAGCGACGCAGGTGAAACTTTTGCATTCAGAAAAAATGGCGAGTATAGGGAAGCTTGTGGCGGGCATTGCACACGAGATGAATAATCCCGCGGGCATTCTATTAGGCAACGTCGAACTCATGGAGATCAATATTGTCCGTCTCAAGAAAGAAAGCGAGGCTCTACCTGCCGATGCGAAGGAAGCGTTTAAGACCATTCTAAAATCGGTGGACGAAATTTTTGAGTTTATTGCGCCGATGAAACGTGCGATGGCGCGGTTAAAAAATATCGTAGTCGATCTGCGCAATTTTTCAAGCCTTGATGAGGTTGACTGCATGCCGGCCGATCTGAACCAAGGCCTGCAAAGTACGCTTAAATTTTTTCAAGGACGGACGGATAATCGCATTCAAGTTATTACAGGCTGGGGAGAATTGCCGCCGGTGGTTTGCTATCCGGGTCATTTGAATCAAGCCTTTTCGAACATTGTTTCGAATGCTATCGATGCCGTAACCGGTTCCAAAAACCCAAAAATAGATATTCACACGTCCTTGGAATCGACCCATGCCGATCTGCTTGGGCCACATGTAAAAATTACCATTTCTGACAATGGCGTTGGCATTAATAAAGATATTCTGGACAAGATTTTTGATCCGTTTTTCACAACAAAAGAAGTTGGATCCGGAACGGGACTGGGCCTTTCCATTGCCTACGGAGTAATCCAGCAACATGATGGGCACATCGTCGCGGAAAGCGAAGAAGGGCGGGGAACAACGATGATCATCCGAATTCCGCTTGAAGTCAAAAAATAGAGCCCATGGCGAACGGCATTCTCTCCTCAATGGCGGATCGACATCAATTATGAATTCAAAATCATCCCCAACGTGGCTTGTTCACGGCGCGCTCTTTGTAGTATCGCTCATATTTGGCATTAATTCCGTTACCGCCAAAATTGCCATGAAGGAAATTGATCCTATGGCGCTCGTTTTCATACGAATAGTATCGGCCGCGATCATTCTTTTTATTTTACAAAAGTTCTTCATTCGGGAAAAAATTCAATCCGCGCGTGATTATTTTTTGCTCGCTTTTTTCAGTCTGTTTGGAATCACGATCAATCAGGTTTTATTTCTTAAGGGTCTTGCCTTGACTACTGCGATTAACGCTACGATATTGGTAACGACGATCCCCGTTGCCACAATTGCCGTTGCACTGATTCTTCGTAAGGAGGCGGCCAGTGTACGAAAAATACTAGGAACTATTTTGTCTTTTGTCGGCGTGTTTTTTCTTTTAGGAACGGAACGCATTGATTTTCGCAACGACTATTTCGTCGGGAATCTCTTTGTTTTTCTAAATGCTGTGTCGTTTGGAATCTATCTTGTCATCTCACGAAATCTTTTGAGGCGGTATCACCCGGCGACCGTAACCGCCTGGACGTTTATTTTTGGTGCGATTGGCGTTTTTCCATTTGGTATTCAACAGGTTATGGCCACTGATTTTTTTTCCATAAGCCCCGCCGGATGGTGGTGTATTACGTTTCTGATCATTTTTTCGTCGGTCATCGTTTACTATATCAATAATTGGGCGCTCCAGCGAACAAGTTCCTCGACCGTAGCCGTCTATATTTACGTTCAGCCCATTATTGCGACCTTGATTTCGACCTTGATGATGGGAGAGGATCTGCGTTGGCAGACCGTCTTTGCTTCGCTATTAATTTTCGCCGGGGTGTTTATTGTGAGCCTGAAAATGCGCGAGGAATTGAATTCTACAAAGAAAGAAAAAGATTTATTTATCGAATCGGCGGCGATGCGGGAGGATTGAAATCGCTCCGCTCCAAAGGCTGCAAGTCACAAAGGTCTAAGAAACTCACTCTGAGTTGGTTCTTTCTTGCGTCTTGGCGTCTTAGCGAGAGGTAAGAATTGCCCATAGCGTCAGAAAGTCAATATTGATCCATCGTTGTTTGTTTGAAAATATTTTTTTACTTTCGCGGGCTTATTGACTAATGACACATTTTTGAAGTGACATAATTTCGAGGAAAAAGCATGTTCAAAAAAATTCTGATTGCCAATCGCGGTGAAATTGCGCTTCGAATCATTCGTGCGTGTCGTGAAATGGGGATAAAAACCGTCGCGGTCTATTCCGAAGCGGAC
>JANNSF010000048.1:0-7030 GCA_031402315.1 bacterium
ATCTTTTTGAATTATTTCTTTCATACCCAAACCGCGGGCATAGGCTTTGTGCATTTCTTGACTGTCGTAAGCGACAATTTGAGACGCCAATGATTTTTGATCAAGCGACTGAATGAGCGTTGCCACAATGAAGGGCTGCCATCGCGTCGAACGAGGCTGGTACGCGGTAAACAATTTCCCGGGCGAATTGTATTCTTTCCAGTCCGTTCCCGACCGCGCCATCGTGGCCTCCATCGAAGTCGGAAACTTGAGATCTTCACCCTCCGCGCCTATGGACCAACCTTTCTCAAGCTGCAACTCTAAGGAATCGCGGTCAATATCATCTCCGCATCCTCCTATCGAAATTCCGACCAAGGCCATCGCCGCCGCAAATGTGGTTATTTTTCCAATACGAACATTGGCTTCACGACGTGAGAGTCTCTGGTGCCACCAACTTTCTCCGATATTATTCTTTTTTGATTTTTTACTTTTCATTGCCTTACCTGTTTAGTTTCTAATAAATGTGGCTGCGGTCAAAGACTCGCAATCTGTTGATTCATATGAAAGCCTTGTATAAATTCCACAAGCCTTACCGCCGATAACATACACTCCATAGTTGGGAGTCCAACTTTCTCCTTCGCGTTTCATTTTTTTTGCTTCAAAAAAACGCTGAATTACCCAATGTTCTTCAATCGCAAGCTCAAGGGCTTTCTTCCATTCTGCATCGGTCACAAATTTCCCGACCACTACTTCGCTTCCTTCGCAGCCATAGTCCGATTTTAGAACCCAGTCGTCTTTCATCGGATTTTTTTTTACCATTTTTTTTAATCTATAAGTTTCCGGGATGTATTTTCTAACAAAACCTTGCGACCGTGAAGAAAATTTATCAAGATGTTCCCACATAAACGCCAAGGTCAATTTATTCTGAGTGATCACCGATCCAAATGGATTCATAATGCATAAATTGCCTTCCCACTCGGCTTGAAGGATCGCCGTCAGTGGAACTTCCAACGCGTCGGAATCCTGATAGGGCGGTTGATCGCGCCATACTGTTTTTCGTTCGCTCCACCAATCCGTTTTGTAATGTCGAACCACGATGTCTATTTCCTGATTGAATACCCTGAACACGCCTTTCGTATAACTCACATTATACGGCGATCCCAAAGTCACTCGCCAGCCTCGTTTTTCAAACCATTGCTGATATATCCTAATCATGGATAAATCTTCGGGCAATTCCGTCGGATAAATTATCGCGACATTCCGAATTTGCTTCTTTCCGGCCATCGTTACCATGGCGTCGCAAAACGTCTTTTCAAATTTTCGATTCGGATCGACGAGCGACTTCTGTTTCAAAATATTGTTAAGGAGAACTGTTTCTGCCTCCCCGCTCGGTGTATCCGAATTGACCTCACATATTTTCAAAGAACCGTCGTTCAAAATAAAGACATCGGCCCTCGCAATCCCATGCCAGAAACCGCGTGATGAATTCCACATGAGCTTTTGGAATGGCGTCAACCCAAAATAGGTACTAATCCATCGCGAATTTTTTTGAACCAGCTCAACCAATTCCTCATAAACTCTGATAATTGATTCCGCCGCCCGGTAGATTTTTTTTTGTTCGTTATGAGAAAGAACTATCGGCTTTAAATAAAATCTCTCTTTGCCGTAAAGCCAAGGATCAGTAATTATATGCGTATCGTACAGTGATTTTGCCAGTTCGGAATACGTTTTCACACTCATTAAAAAAGTCGGACGGCCAAAAGCGCCGTAGAAATATAGGTCGCCGCTTCTATGAACCCGGCTCCGATATTTTTGTCTTTTCCAATCTCTTCATCCAGACGACCGCCATAGAACTTAAATCCTCCGCCTAATAAAATACCCTGTATGAAAATCTGCCTTACCGGATAGAAAGCCAGTACAACAATTAGAGCCGCGCTATAGTCCATGAGGCTACTCACATAGTCCGTAAAATCACCTCGAATGGCCTGTGCGACGACAATGGCGACTGCAATCATCATACCCGCGTAACTCAAAGCCGCAGCGTTATTGCCGTTCATAATTTCAGCAGCATCATCGTAGTCGGTGAGGAATCGATACACATAAGTAATCAGCAGAAGTGAAATTTGTCCGATTACGAAAAATACGATCGCCGTCATAACATTCCCTCCGGAGCCTTCACCGCAAACCGTCGCTGCAATAATCTGTGATGTCGAAATAAACGATCCGGTAAGGGCAATGCCCGCCGCAAGATTACCGGAGCGAACTTGTTCCAGGGTTCGGCTGGAAAGAATCAGTCGCATCTCGAATGCTCCGACAAACAACAGAAATACGATTCCAAAAATACCATAGCCTGCAACACTGAGGGTGTCCTTGAGCCAATCCCCGTGACCTTCACCACTCAGAACGTCCGCAATGATGAGCATGACGCCGAACAAATAGCCCGCCATCGCTACACCAAGCGCGGCATTATCGCTTTTGGTCAGTTCATCGCTCATTACGCGCTGCATCAAAAACTGATTGGCGTATCGTGCGATCGCAAGAAGTACAACCGTCGTTGCGATAATGAAACAAATTGATTGCCAGTCCATAAGAAACCTCTGTGTAAAATGTTTTATTAAATTAAAATCTTACTACATCATTAGCAAGAATTCAAAACTTTGTCTCCGGCGCGGGTTTAGAGGGGAGAAAAATCTTGCATTTCCATACCTCGTTCTCTATATTCACGCCGCAAATGACGCACCTGTAGCTCAATTGGATAGAGCATCTGACTACGGATCAGAAGGTTTGGGGTTCGACTCCCTACGGGTGCACTACCAAAAGCCGTCCCGCCTAATGGCGTGACGGCTTTATCGTCTTGAGGTTTGTATCTATGAAGTATCTCATCCTTATTCCTGCCTATAACTCAGAACTCTCAATCCGACCATTGATCGGACAGCTCCGTAAAGAACTAAGTACCGTAACGTGTACTATAGTAGTCGTCAACGACGGCTCCACGGACAACACTGAAAAAATAGCCGTCGGATTGGGTATTCAGACTATTTCGCACAACCGGAATCTTGGAAAAGGAAACGCACTACGATCGG
This sequence comes from bacterium, assembly GCA_031402315.1. Taxonomy (GTDB): domain Bacteria; phylum CLD3; class CLD3; order SB21; family SB21; genus JANNSF01. The sequence continues at coordinate 3,063 of JANNSF010000048.1, forward strand.
GATTCACATTTGCGCAGGATGAGGGATTTGACGCGATCGTCACGATCGATGCGGATTTGCAACACGATCCGTCTGTGCTTCCACGCATGATGTCGCAATTTGAAGCCGAAAAAAGCGACATACTTATCGGGGTAAGACATTTTTCAGGCGGGATGTCGTGGGCTCGACGGCTTTCCAATTCTGTGACATCAGCCGCGATGACAATAAAAACAGGCGTGCGAATACCGGACAGTCAGTCGGGATATCGTATCATGAAGACCAAGTCGGTAAAGAGCCTCAATTTAAGAACCGGTCGATACGAAACCGAATCTGAAATTCTAATTAAATTGGCACGACAAAATGCCCGATTCGGCTTTTATCCCATTCCAACAATATACAATAACGAAAAAAGCTACATCGACCATTTCAGGGACACCTTGAGATTCATAAAAATGTATTTGACGACGTAAATAAGAAATGCGTAACACAAAAAAAAGCCGCCCCTTGGGCGGCTTTTTTACTTTTCAAAACTAATTTACTTCACCAACATCATTTTCCGTGTTTTGGTATACGTTTGCTTGCCGTCTGCAGAGATCGCCACCAACCGGTATATATAGAGTCCACTGGCTACAACACGATTTGCGCTATTAATGCCATTCCAAACACTCTGATGAAATCCGGAACTCACGTTTCGATCCACCAACGTCACCACTTCCTGACCAAGCATATTGTATATCTTAAGTGACACCTTTGACGCCAAGGGCAATTCATAACGTATCGTGGTCGTCGGATTGAAAGGGTTCGGATAATTCGCTCGAAGTGCAAAGGATTTCGGCAATTCCGATTTAATAAGGATCGCCGGATGGAAGAAAATCGTGCCATCCAATGAAACGTCCGCTAGACGATAGCCGTATGATTTACCACCCTCGACCTTTGCATCAAACTGAATGTAATCGGTGGATGATGTTTTGGTGCCCTGACCTTTAATCGTGGAGATCATCTCAAACGAGCCGGAAATCTTTGCCAAGGCCTCCGCGCTCAATACAACCGCGGCTTTTTCCAAAGACTCCGAGCCGGAGATTGCCGTTGCTTCGTCATCCGTCAATTGAACACGCTGAACGAGCCAGTAAGCATTTTCTATTTCGCTCTCAGTTTTCCATTCAAGCTTCACACGACCTTCAGTGAGTGACCCCTTAAAGAAGGCCAGTTCAACCGGTAACGTATTATCGGCGGACGTTGATGCGACTGCAAAATACGTCGTCGTTGCGGTCAAGCTGGACGTTGAGGAAGTCACCGTTCCGATCGGATTAGCCGTAAAGATACCGGAACCGCCGCCATTTGTCCAATTGCTATTATTCGTTGAACGCGCCAGTCTCAGGTTTGTTGGTGACACAACACCTTCCCCATCACCTTGGCCGCCAAAGCTCAATGCAATTGTAGGACTACCCGTAAAATTAGTTCCGGTCAGGTTCGCCACAAAATAGCGGGCGGTGGTAATATGATCCAGGGCAACATCCTTAGTGGTCACGGTTGGAGGTGAACTTACCATTTCAACCTGAATAGTGGGCGATGTGGTAGTTGTTCCGGTAATCGTAACCGGCCTGTAGTACGTCGCGTCACCGATGGGATAGGTTCTCGCCAAAGTTGAAGTCGAAGGATGCACAATCTCCAGCTTGCCCATAACATAGCTGGAAGTACTTCCACCGGAGACAGGATCCGAAGCGGTACGGGTCAAACTTATCTTATTTAAAGGCCCGGTCGAAAATCGTCCCGTCGTCAAGGTAAGTGTATTACCAACAGTTAAGGTATTGGCTACTAACGAGCCCAGCACGACCGAATCGCCAAGCGCCCTATTGATCGTCAAATTATTTAGCGTAGAAGTTGTGGCAAAATTAATCGTGTCCGAACCGGTACCATTAAGAACCAAGTTCGCACTTGCATTACCAACAAACGTTGGGGCTCCGCTGATCGTACCATTAAGTGTCAACGTATTTGTATTTAAAGTGATATTTCCGGACGTCGGAATAAATGCGCTCGTGACGGCATAACTTGTTGCCGTGGCGGCAAGGATTAATCCAACCGAATTATTTACAGTCAAATTTGGAATGGTCAAACTGCCACCACCCGTGCGCGTTACGGTTTGTGCGGACGTGCCATTAAAAGTAATCGTGCTCGTGCCACCGGTGAATAAAGTGCCAGTTTGACTGTTTAGCGTCCAATTACCGCCAATATTTAATGCGAAGTTGCTTGCGCTTGTCGATAGCGTTGTAAAATCCGTCATGGTTAGGTTGCCCGCAATCGTTGTAATGCCTGCGAGGGTCTTTGTGCTGGTGCCACTTGTTCCTGTAAGCGTCAGATTTCCGTAACTTTGCCCATTTAGGTTTGCAATAATTTGCGCGGCATTATTGAGATTGTAATTTGCAGTACTATTGGTTGCTAATGCAAACGTTGTGTAGTTCGACGGGAAATTATTCGTCGTACCGATATTAATAGTCGAATTATCACCGATCCGAACCGTTCCGCCGGACGTGGCGCGATTGGCTGTAAAAGCGCCTAGTGTCAAAGTTCCCGCCGCCGACGCTCCAAGAACCGCCGTAAATGTGCCTCCCGAGCCGCCTGTAATAGCAACGGTTGGTACCGTTGTATATCCAAATCCGCCGTACGTCACGGTAATCGCTGTCACGGCACCAGAACTAACCGTCGCCACCGTTCCAAATGCGGCAAATCCTCCGCCGCCACTAAATTTGACGGTGTCACCGACGGAATAACCCGTGCCGCCACCGCCAATCGTAACGCTTTGAACAGTACCGCCGACATAAAGGTTGCTATTGATCGTCTTATTGCCAGCCAAAGTTTTCGCGCCTCCGGATCCCGTAATAGCAAGATTGCCAAACGTAGTCGGTGTCGCGGGAAGATTATAGGCACCGCCTCCAAATTCTATGGTACCGTTTGTCAAAAATCCGGCACTAAGTGTTGCCGTAGGGAAATTAGTTCCTGCATTTACTTTTAGAATACCGGTTCCTCCCACGGTGCCGAGGTTTTGTGCCGCGGCAGGAGTACCCAAAAATTCGAGAACACCCGTTCCGTTAATATCCAGACTACCGACTGAATTGCTTCCGTTAAGTGCGGCGCCATTGGCCACGGTCACAAGGTGACGATCCGCTATGACGACCGGAAATCCTGCGGCCGGGGTCGTACCGGAAGATGCTCCTGCATGACTTGCAGTCGACCATGTCCCAACCGTATTCCAATCGGCACCAGCGGTACCGGCCTGAGCATCCCGGCTATAGAACACCGTGACGGCACCAAAGGCGGACGAATAGCCCGCTGTAAATTCTCCGGTTATTAACGATGCGGCCGTGAAGTCAATTCGGTTGCTTGCGTCAACGACGGTATTCACATCGCCACTTGCAAGCCAGGAAAATGGATTGTAGTAACCAAGTTCAAGATTGGCTTCCGTCAAAGCCGGCGTCGTAAAGTCTGCATCAACATAAGTGTATTCGTGTGTCACGGTGACCGCGGAGAATCCTGTTTGGGAGACCGCCCAATAGGTCACAATCGCATCCGCTGCTACGGTCGCAAGAGGATGAACACCGGCTACATTTTTTACGGTTATAGCCCCGCCGGTGGATGTCGATGTGGTAACATTGAGTCTTGCCGGTCTGTAGTCCGAGCCCACGCCAATAGGAAATGTAAAATCCGATGCCGTATTATCCGGATAATTCTTTGTCACACCGCTCGCACCGGTCGTACCACCCATCGCAATCATTCGAGTGGCACCAAAGGCACCCAAATCCGGATCCACAGCTGTCGCCGCGGTATTTCGGATATTCAAACCGTTGTTGCCCAAAATAAGATTGCCATTCTCTAATCGTAGATTTCCACCCGATCCAATATCACTTCGAATGTTCATCGTTCCGGAGACCAGCGTAACATTGAGCGTATTGTTTATTCTTAAATGGTAAAACGTAGTATTGCCTGTGATGGTT
>JANNSF010000049.1:0-8762 GCA_031402315.1 bacterium
CCAAGTACGTAGTCTCTTTCATTTGTATTGGTCATCGGTAATTCCTTTAATTTCTTTCTTCAGATTAAGGTAGTTGAAGTTCACATAAAACCCGATTCTTGCGAAAAACAAAATTCGTATGAATCTTAAACCTTGACTCTATGTCTTCTTTCGGATAGATTTTGGTCACGTATTGTATCGGTTGTATAATATGTAACATTCAATTAAACCGGCTATAAGCTTGTCACCGAAAAAACTTGAAATTTTGAAGATTGTTCCGATTTTTGAAGATCTCGGTCTTAAAGAATTGGAAAAAATCGGAGCGGTCGCGTTTCAACAGAGCTATTCTAAAGATCAGGTAATTCTGTTCGAAGAAGACGGCGGCCAAACTCTCTTTATTGTAATGTCCGGGCAGGTCAAAATTTCGCGCATCACCGACGACGGAAGAGAAGTTATTCTTGCCGTCATGGCGGAAGGAGATTTTTTTGGAGAATTGTCGCTGCTGGATGGCCATTCGCGCTCCGCAAGTGTAATTTGTATTAAAGATGCCGAAATGCTTCTCATTAATCGGGATGATTTTCTAAAGTTGATTCATGAAATTCCTTCGATTGCAATTCACCTTCTGAGAGAATTATCCAATCGTCTGCGTAAGTCGGATTCACAGATCAAGAGTCTTTCGCTTAAAAATTCGACCGGGAAAGTAACGAGCACGATCTATAGGCTCGCGCAAGATATTGGAACCAAAAATGGTTCGCGCATGGCTATTACCAACGCTCCGACACAGCAAGACATGGCGAATATGGCCGGTACCTCCCGAGAAACTATTTCCCGCGTACTCACAAAACTTTTTAATGAGGGGTATCTCGTCAAGGAAGGAAGTGCTCTGGTGATACTGGATTTCGAAAAATTCCATAAAGATTTTATTTAGACACTCAAAACAAAGCCAATTCCACAAGAATTGGCTTTGTTATTTAATGGAATTTCTAATCGCGACCGTCTATATTCCGCCCAAACTATGAAATCCAAATCGTTTATCATTGTCAGTGATCCCGACCCGGCCATTGAAAAAAATCTGATCGATATTTTGACCGGACAGGATTTTATGGCCGTTCGCGCTAACGACGGACACGAACTTCTGGACAAGGTCAAAACGCTCGAATTCGATTTGGTACTCGCGGCTGGGGAAATGAGCGGAATCGACGGCTATCAGGTTTGCCGCCTTCTAAAGGAAAGCGAAAAAACCCGCCACATACCCGTAATGCTCGCCTCCGCTATGACCGATCAGGTCACGCGCAATCGCGCTATCCAAGCCGGCGCCGATGAATTTATCACCAAGCCGTTCAATCGGATTGAGCTGTTGTCACGGGTGGTTACACTGTTGCGGATCAAGAGCCTGCACGACCGACTGGAACGTCAAATAAAGGAAAAAGAAGAAGAAAAGCGAAAGTTGGCCGAGAAGACTGCAGAATTGAAACTACTCTCGGAGATTGCCAGAATTGTCATCTCGATAAAAGATCAAAAAGGCGTCCTCTCGGAAATTATCAATAATATTCGCGAAGCCTTTCATGTCGAGGCCTCATTTTTAGTAACCCGCAGCCAATCCCAATGGATGCTTGAAACGGCGTCCACCAATCTATCGCAAACCCTGGTCGGTCAAATACTCAAAGGAACACTTTCGCTTTTCGAATATATCGAACGTACGGAAAAACCTATCATTCTTAATGAGGCAAGCGGTGATATTCGCATTCCGGAGGAACTTGCAAAGTTATTAAAAAACGAAGTGCAGGCTACTCTTTGTTCCCCGATCTTTATTCGCGGGCAACTCATCGGCATTTTGCAAGTGGTCAATAAAAAAGATCAAGCCGGGTTTGATACGGCCGATATGACCCTGCTTATGACCGTATCCGGGCAAATTGCTCTCGCTATTGAAAACATGCAACTTTTCAATAAAATGGCCAATTTTAATCTCACCTTGCAGGATGAAGTCAAGGAAGCAACGCTGGCCTTGGTCGAACTCAAGAATTTTAATGAAAGCATTTTACAGAATCTGAGTTCCGGCGTTATTACAGTCGATCTTGCTGGAAATGTTTTGTTTGTCAACAGGGCCTGTAAGACGATTTTAGGGATTTCTGAAGTGGACATGATGGAGCGTTCGCTCGACAAGATTGTCGGTGTCGAAGCGGCTCGCCACCTTATGCAACCTACTCTGGACGTAGAACAGACACCGATCAGTGCCGAGGCGGAGATTAATCTTAAAAATCGCAAGAAAATTTATCTCGGGTTTACTACGACGGTTCGATACATGGGGGATCACCAACGGGAAGGATATATCATTAGTTTTCGCGATATTTCCCAGATCCGGGAAATGCAAGAGACGATTCTTCGTATGGATCGACTTGCTTCGTCCGGGCTTCTTACAAGTGCGATTGCCCACGAGATTAGGAATCCTTTGGCGGGGATAAAAACGATGGCGCAAGCCTTGGAGAAAGAACTGCCCATCGGTGATCAAAGGCATGAATACGTTCATCGGATCATCAAACAAATTAATCGTCTTAACGATCTATTAAAAGCTTTTTTTACCTACGCCAAACCCGTTCGACCGGATAAAAAGATGTGCGATCTTCGTATGATTTTCAAGGAGGCTCGGGAATTGCTAAAGGAACGATGCGAGACTGATCGGATCGTCATCGAAGAAAATTACGATCCCTTTTTGAATTCTCTATACGTGGATGAAAATCAAATTCAACAAACGGTCATCAATCTTCTTATCAATGCGATGGACGCCATTGGCCATGATGGAAAAATAACAATTAACGGACTTTCCGGGTCTCGTGCACTTACCAAATTTTCGGCGCCGACGGAAGTTGTTGAAGTTAAAATCACCGATACCGGAAAAGGCATTGCACCGGAACAGCTGCGCTCGATTTTTGATCCGTTCTTTACGACGAAGTCCAGCGGTATTGGACTTGGACTTTCAATTGTGTATCGTATTGTACATGAGCATGGGGGCGACATCTCCGTGGAAAGCGTTCTGAATAAAGGGACCACGTTTACGATTATTTTTCCGCAAGCGGAGCAGGCTACGTCTCTGGTTTCTTAGGGTAAAAACTTTTTAAGGATTACGAATATGCAGAAAAAAATTTTGGTCGTCGACGATGAAGAAGACCTAACGTGGAGTATCTCTAAAAATCTCACGAAGGACAAAGACATTTACGACGTCATGTATGTAAACAGCGCTCAGGATGCACTAAATGTGCTTTCGCAGGTGCCCGTGGATTTGGTGGTTAGCGACATCAAAATGCCGGGTATGTCCGGCTTGGAACTGCTGGTAAAAATAAAGGAACTTTACGCGACGACGAAGGTTATCATTATGACCGCGTTTGGCAACGCCGAAGTACAAAAAGAAGCATCCGATCGAGGTTCGCTGTATTACATTGAGAAGCCTTTTGAGATTGAAGATCTTCGCACCCTCATTCATAAGGCGATAACCGAAAAGAAGGGGTTTGACGGGAAAGTCTCGGACTTCCAATTGTCCGATCTGATTCAGATGAATGTTCTGGGTCGCATGGTTATCGGACTGGTCGTTACCAAAGGCGATGATCAGGGCATCATTTATTTTAACGACGGCAATATTGTTCATGCAGTATGCGGTAAACTCAGCGGCGAGGATGCATTCTATCGCATTTTAGGCTGGGAAAATGGAAAATTTGAATTTCGCAAAGGAGAAGTGCCGGATCGGGAGAGTATTACAAAAGGTTGGCAGAGCCTTCTTTTGGAGGGAATGCGCCGCAAGGATGAGGTGACTCCGGAATCAAAAACTCAATTAAATACATTCAATCGTCAAGAAGCGCAAGAAAAGATAAAAAATGCGATGACCGAATTTATCAAGATAAAAGGCGTTGATTTTATTGCCATCACGGATGAAGCGGGATTTTCGCGGGCCTCCATGTCGAATGAGAAAAAGGCGGACACGCTTGATGTGACAATACTGCCGACGATCATACCAGCCGGTATGGAATACTGGAAACGAATCAATGGTGAATTGAAAGGCGATGGCGTTCGCATTGTTACTATCGAACTGAATCATATCACGCTCTTTATGGCACCTATTTCCGGACGGGCGGAATGGATTTTCGCTCTGTGTCAGCCGGATGTCAATTTGGGTGGGCTTCGTCTCGCATTAAAAAAACAAAGCTTCACACTCGGGGAGGTTCTCTAATGACCGAAGAATTTGCAGACCTCCACATGCACTCGTTTTATTCGGATGGCCTTTTGTCTCCCGAAGCGATTGTCCATCATGCGGCGATGATAGGTCTTCGCGCGATTGCGCTGACCGATCATGACACCGCCGAGGGCTACCATGAAGCGCTGGGTGCGGGATCCCGTCTTGGCGTGGAAGTGATATCCGGGATCGAACTGAGCGCCATGATCGATGGACGCGATGCCCATATCCTGGGTTATTTTTTTGATCCTGAAAATTTTATATTGCAAAATGCCCTGCAAAAATATAAAGATGCCCGCGTTGAACGGGCCAAACGAATTTTGAAAAAGCTGGAGGAGTTCAATATCTACATCTCGTTTGAGGAGGTGCAGGCCAAGGCGGGTCGCGGGGTTATTGCACGCCCTCATATTGCCGACCTCTTGATTGAAAAAGGACATTCCGATAATATCTACCAGGTATTCAATCAGTATCTCGGCCAGGATGCGGCGGCGTATGAGGAGAAATACAAAATTTCCCCAGTGGAGGCGGTCGATCTTATTCATCAGGCCGGCGGGCTTGCCGTCATCGCTCATCCGACTTTAAATCTTAAGGAATCGCATGTCTATGAAATGATTCGCGCCGGCGTCGACGGTATTGAATGCACGCATCCTAAACACACCCCGCTTTCGGCAACCCACTTTGCGCGTATCGCGGCACAGCACAAGATTTTGGAAGCCGGAGGATCGGACTGTCACGGTCGTGGGCAGATTCAGATTGGGAATTGGAAGATTCCTTATGCGAATATTGAAAAAATGAAAAAGCGATTGGAAGATTTTCAAAACGTATGATCGAGCACCAAAATCAGTTTCTCCCGAATACGACGCGTTTATCCTCGCAGGAAATTCTGTATCTGAATAATTTGACCGTGAGCGATCTTGAAGCGATTCGTCTTGCTTTAGAAGGTGATTCGGTTATTGATTGGTTTCGTCTCGATTTTAAGACCGACGCAAAGATCGATCAGTTTCTGAAGGTCAATGGCTACGATTTGAAGAATGTGCACGATCAGAATCGGATTGAGAAGATCTATTCACAAGCTATCGCCTACGTGGATGCCCGATACCCACAACGCTTGCCGGAGGAATTTCGCACCTCGGCGATGACCATTCAGCAACTGCTGTATTCCGCTTCTCATTCGGCCCGGCGGATCAAGGCGCAGTTTTTTGCATGCTTGATCCTAAAGATCATGCACACCATCAATCATCTTGACGCGCGTGAACTCATGCATCGAATCGAACTGCCGGCCTCGGAAATCTATCGTGAAGTCGAAAAGAAAATTGAAATCGCGATCAAGACTATGAAAGACGACGACTTTCATATTGTCGATTTTTATGGCAGTCATAAAGACAAACAGAGCATGGTGACGAAGCTTTTGGCCAAAAAAGAAAATCACGCGGCAGCGATCTATGACAAAATAAGATTTCGGATTGTAACCCGCACGCTGGAGGATATTCTGCCCGTTCTTTATTTTTTAGGTCGTACCACCTGTCCCTTTAACTATATCATTCCGGGAAGCAGTCATAACAATTTGATTTCATTTGTGGATTTGATCCGTCACTATCCGAGTCTGCGGCCCTATGCCGACTTTCTTTGCGCGAAAGGAAAAAACAACGAAACGCCGTTGAAATCGGAAGACAATTTCTTTTCCAGTCAGCAGTATCGTTCCATTAATATTGTCAGTGATATTCCCATTCGGGTTGACCATTTATTGGATACGATTAATTTCTCCGAATTGGGAAGACTGATCTTTATTCCGGTCGAATTCCAGATCATGGACCAGGAGACGTATCATGCCAATGAAACCGGCGAAGGCAATCACCAAAAGTATAAGCAGCGTCAGATGGATGCGGTTAGCCGACGCCTGGGAATGGACTTCATTGAAAGAGGTTCATGAAGATTTCGATTATTGTACCAACGTACAACGAAGCCGAAATCATCCGTCAACCGCTGCAGAGATTTTCACTGGGATCCGGTGCTTTTGAAATTATTTTTGTTGACGGGGGAAGTTCCGACGATACCGTGCAGATCATCCGTGAATCTAAGAATCCATCAATTAAGATCATTTCAGCGACCCCTTCGCAACGCGCCCGACAGATGAATGCGGCGGCGCGTGAAGCAAACGGCGATATTTTGCTTTTTCTTCACGCGGACTGCGAACTGCCGGCTATCGCTCTCTCGCGGATTCAAGAAGCCTTGCAGGATGCGAGGATTATTGGTGGGGGATTTTATAAGAAGTACACTGAGGAAAGCCTCTTCCTTACAATCTATAGGATCACGAATAACTTAATCCGAACAAAGTTTTTTGGTAATCTCGTGGGTACGAATGCCCTCTTTATTCGGCGAACGATTTTTTTTGAATTGGGAGGCTATCCGGAAGTGCCTATTCTGGAGGACGTAATGTTGTGCGATCTTATGAAATCGCGTGGAAAGTTGATTTTTCTCAAACCCCATGTTATCTCCTCGTCAAGGCGTTACCTGAAATCAGGGATCTTGAGGCGCATGACCATCGCTTTAAAAATCATTTTTTTATATCGTGTGAGAAAATGGCCGGCTGAAAAATTGAAAAAAATATATCAACAATCCATCAAGTAGGACCGTTGCATCGTTACAATTTTTAATGAAAACTCTTGGACTAAATAACCTAAAAGCCGTTTTGCTTGATTTTGATGGCGTCGTTGGAAAGACGATTGAGGATCATTACCGGACATGGAATCAAGTATTTTCGCGTTATGATGCCAAAATCGGATGGGATGAATTTTGTTTACTCGAAGGGCAAACACTTTTTGCGATTGCGGAGCAGCTCTGTCATGGCCATGGGATTGATATTACGCTGGCCCATAATTTAGGCAGCGAAAAAAATCAAATCTATAAAGACACCGCAAAACTCAATTTGTACGCGGACGTTGTGGAGGCTATGGTACAATTCAAAGGGCGAGGTTGGAAAATTGGCTTGGTAACCGGTGCACTTCGGGATCGGTTTGAACACTTTGTTGACGATGGGTTCAAAAGTCAATTTGATGTTATCATCACGGCCGACGATGTAAAATTTACGAAACCAAATCCGGAACCGTTTCTGAAGGCGGCTCAAAAATTGAATCTAAGTTCCTCCGAGTGTGTTGTAATTGAAAATGCGCCTTTGGGGATAACGGCGGCAAAAGCGGCGGGCATGTATTGCTTTGCGCTAACTACGACACTCAAGAACGAATACTTACAAGAAGCCGACCGGATTTGCACGTCGCTGACCCATGTAATCGAGGTGCTGCGTGAATCCGATTGAAACACCGCCTTATACAAAACTGGCATCGATCTACGACGGGATGATGGAGCACGTAGAGTATAAGCAGTGGTCGCGGTACATCGACGCTGTCTTCAAGAACTTTGGTGTGGACATAAAAACGGTCTGTGAAACGGCGTGCGGTACCGGCACGCATGCGGTAGCACTCGCGCAGCAGGGGTATGAAGTAACCTGCGCTGATATTTCAAATGCCATGATTGAAATTGCAAAGGGGAAGTCAGGCCCATGGATCAAAGCTTTTCACGTCTCCTCGATGACCGAGATTGATCTCAAAGAAAAATTTGATGCCGTACTTTGTTTGTACGACAGTGTCAATTACCTCTTGACGGAGGATGATATTCAAAAAATGTTTTCGTGTAGCTTTCGATTGCTTAACAGCGGTGGCTTGTTTATTTTCGATGCATGTTCGATTCAAAATTCCATGCGTAATTTCAAGGACTATTACGAGCACGACAAAAATTGGAACTATAAGCGGCGAAGCCACTTCGATAAAGAAAGTCGAATTCAACGAAATGAAATCGGAATTGTACTTGGCGAAGAGTCCTACCATGAGACTCACGATCAGAGGATATACACGCTTGAAGAATGGAGAGAAATGATTTCAAAGACCGATTTTAATTCGCTGGCAATTTTTGAGGACATGTCGTTTGATCCCGCATCGGAAAAATCGGATCGGTTTCACTTTATCTTGGAAAAGCCTTAACCATGTATAATGCCTACGAGCTGATTCTTAAAAAAAGGAACGGCGGAGAATTGGATTCCGAAGAAATTTTGTTTTTGGTTCGCGAATTTACGTCCGGGCAAATTCCTGATTATCAAATGTCGGCCCTGTTAATGGCGATATTTTTCCGTGGCATGAATTTTCGCGAAACAACAGATTTGACGCTTGCGATGCGTGACTCGGGTAAGGTCGCCGATCTTTCCGGAATTTCTGGATTCAAAGCGGATAAACACAGTACAGGAGGCGTGGGCGATAAAATATCTATCATTCTTGCACCGTTGGCGGCCTCGCTGGGTCTGATTGTACCGATGATAAGCGGCCGGGGTCTGGGCCATACCGGGGGCACATTGGATAAGCTTGAAACGATTCCGGGTTTCAATGTTCATTTATCCTACGATGAATTCTATCAAACATTAGGTAAAATTGGCGTCTGCCTGATTGGGCAAACAGAAAACATGGCGCCCGCGGATAAGAAGATGTATGCGCTTCGTGATGTGACAGGGACTGTG
>JANNSF010000050.1:0-5079 GCA_031402315.1 bacterium
GATCCGCTTCGGTCAGAACTTTTGAGATCCAAAACACGACAGCGCCTGCACAGACGCAAAATCTTTCCATCGTTTCCGGAAATCATTTTGCCAACCTATCATGGAAACCCAATACCGACTACGACCTGGATCACTACATCATTTACCGCAGTCTCACGAATAATTTTACTCCGAGCGCGTCCGATTCGATCGGACAGGCTCTTAGCACCGATAGTACTTTTATGAATACCGGCCTTTCCAATGGAGTGCTGTATTATTACAAATTATCGGCCGTGGACATCGCTCAATTTGTCAGCACACCTAGCGCTCAAGTTTCCTCCATCTACAACAATATCCCGCCTGTTGCGGGCAATGACTTTATTACTGCTGTCGGTGGCATTCCGGTATCCTCTGCCGTTTTGCATAACGACATGGATTTCGAACACGGCGTTCTTCAAGTTCTTTCAATTCTCAATAATCCTCTGCACGGCTTGGCTTCAATTCCTTCGGGTGATAGCCTGATTGTCTATACCCCGCTCAAGGGATTTATCGGAAGTGATAGCTTGGATTACGTTCTCGCCGACGATCAAAACGGAAGGGATACTGCCCGCGTGTATATATCCATTAATTCCTCTCTCAATAGTGCGCCGCAGATTAACAAAGCACTGCCAGATAAAGTTTTAAGCGAAGATTTTGGGATCCAAACGGTGGCTTTACTTGATACGATTTTTGCTGATATGGATTTATCGAATGGCGATCATTTGAACTATTCCGTTCAAGTCCAGCAACCCATTTTATCGGCGAGCATCAGCGGCAATGTCCTCCGATTGACTACGATTTTAAACTTGACCGGAATCACTAATATCATTGTCACCGCAATGGATGACAGCAGCAAAACAGCCGTCGATACGTTTCAGGTCAATGTGTCGCCCATAAGTGATGCACCGGTCATGGTCGCCGCGCTTCGCGATACCGCATTCAATGAGGATTTTGGAAAAACCTTTGTGACGTTATTGTCCGCGTCATTTTCGGACGTTGATAATGTCAGCCTTGTTTATTCGACACAAATCCTTTCCGCAGGAGTGACAGCTGCGATTTCAAATGACAGTTTATATCTGACCGGTGCTCCAAACTTCAATGGCTCTCTTAGTATCCGGGTTACGGCGTTCGATGGCGTCTCATCAATTGCGGATACACTTGTTGTACAGGTAACGCCAATTAATGACATTCCTGTAGCACAAAACGACGTCGTTACCATCATAGCGGGTATTTTGCAATCGGTCAATGTTTTGAGTAATGACACGGACATTGACGCGGATGTTTTATCTGTTCAAAGCATTATCCAAATTCCGAAAAACGGTACGAGTACCGTCGTAAATCAAAAGATCGAATACAAAGCCGTTGTGACCTATTCCGGTTCCGATAGCTTGTTCTATTCTATTTCAGATGGAAATGGAGATTTGGATACGGCTGTAGTGCGTATTACGGTTCTTCCTGCGAAGCCGCTTTCGATTACAACTTCCATTTTGCAGAATCCGGCGCTCTCGAAATACGCGGACGTTTTCGTTCTCGCGGATACGACTTTGCAAACAAACCCTGTCGTCAAAGCGCTCTTCGCTACCGATTCATCTACGATTGAAATGAATTCTGTTGCCGGCGCGCCTAATTTCTACAAAGGCTCTTTGCAATTTGACCAAAGCGGCGTCTATACACTCCGCAGTCAGGCGGTCTCTGTTAGCGGATTGTCGCAGACAACATTCCGAACCTATTCGGTCTCGCTGGCCAAACCGGGCGTCGCGACCATTGCCTCCAGTATCAGCAAACGTGGAGCTTTGCACATTGCGCCTAATGCCATTTCGACCAATACCTATTTTTCAGTGACGGAAGATGCCGATGAAACGGATGCTATTTATACTTTTGGCCCCACCGGTTCTTTGTCAAAGCCGTCCGAATTAGTAATCACCACGGATCCTGAGCAATTTGCGGGAACGGATGCAGGGAAATGGTCGATCTATCAAATGCAAAACGGAGTCTGGACAAGATTAGCTACTCAGGTTTACCCGGATCGAATGGTAACCCGCGTTTCTTCTCTCGGAAAATTCAAAGCCGGATACGATGCAAACTTCCCTGGCAATAATACCGTTCCAACAAAATTTGCGCTGAATCAAAATTATCCCAATCCGTTTAACCCTTCTACCACAATCGCTTTTGATCTGCCGAATGACGGCGCCATCACGCTTGAGGTCTATAATATACTCGGACAAAAAGTGAAGACGCTCGTCAACGAATATAAATTGGGCGGACACTATCGCGTTTCCTGGAATGGCTCCAGTGATCGCGGACAAACCGTTTCCAGTGGAATCTATTTCTACCGGTTAAAAACCGGACAAACGGTTTCGACCAGAAAAATGATATTTATTAAATAGCCTTGAAATCTGGAAGGTTTAGTAAACCTTCCAGGTTAAGGTCAACAGGAGATACATGAAAAAAATAATTCTTATTACATTCGTCATATCCCTTCTGGGATGTGGCGCCGGTTCAACCCCCACGGTAGATGAATTCTTAACGCAAGGCTGGACATTCTTTGAGGCCGGTGACTACACATCGGCCTACGATCAATTCACACAAGCAAAAGCCATGGATAACCAATCCCCGGAGGTATTTGCCGGACTTGGCTGGACTCAGCTAAAGCAAAATGAACTCGCCCTTGCGGCGGCTGATTTTCAGGAAGGGTTAAATTTTGCTTCCGCGGATGTGTTTGCGGGCTATGCTTTTGTTCTAAATGCTCAGAAAAATTATGCCCTTTCAAATACCGAAGCGGACAGCGCCTTGTCGCATGATGCGGCATGGCAATTTGCACACATCGCTTCACTAAATTCCGACGATCTTCACCTGCTGAAAGCAGAAAACTATTTTGCCGTTGGTAATTTCGCCAATTGCCTGACTGAAATTCAGGTTTTGAGTCCCGGATTTACAGCCGATGCGACCACATTTGCCGGGCAAACTCAAATCGCTGCGAAAATAGAGGCTCTGAAAATCAACGGATGACGGTTTTTGAGCTTTAAGTTCGGATGGGTTTCTGTGTACATAACCGTTAGTAAATATTGAGCTTAAAAATTGGTATGAGCTTAGCCTGTTATCAATTCACTTCATTTCTCTCAGCGTATATTTTAAAGTTGTCCACCATTTTTTGAGTTTGTTTCTTAAAGACTCCGGGCATAAGAAATGCCATGAGCTTGGGCATTAGTCCTATGAATTTTGTGTAGTGAATTTCCAGATCAAGCCGTGTTTTGTTGATTGAGATGGACGTAAAACTGCTGGTCATAGTATTGATCATGTGTTTATGCTCGTATAGCGCCACAATTTGGTTTGCGGATTTGGAAGGCAGTATAGTCTCAATTAGTTCAATCACATTGTTGTTGTTGCGATAGACAATCTTTGATTTTGTTGACGTTTGATTGGGTAAACCTACCAATATTTCTTTGCTGACAAAACCCATTTGCCATATCTTTAAGTACCTCTTGTTTTAGATATAATGCAATAACTTTGTCGAGCGGCAAATTTATTTCTATTGAACACGTAAACTTCATAAAGTTAGTCGTTTACTCGTTTTGTGAGTTTGAGACGTGGCGCAATACAATGACGTTAACGTTTTGCGCCTGGGAGAAAAGTAACTTGTTAGCGGTTCGTTGTTTTTTGGCAGTCATTGCTCAACTAATACATTCTTTCCAAGCGTCTCAAATCGTACTCCATTTATTTTCAATACTGTAATGGTTATTTGTCCTGATGTTGGTGGCCGTTTTGCTCATTCATTAGGGTTAAATATATTTGAATCGTCAACTCCTTTTATCAATAACCACAAGCAAAACGATAATTCTCCAATAAAAATTGGGATAGCTAGGTATGGGAATATGGGATTTGCAAATCCCTTTGAAAGTAGCATTGTGAAACTGTTTATAATGTACCCTATACCCGAAATGATGTAAAGTATTCCAAGAAATTTTGGAACCATTTTGGATTTGGAAATAACATAGCCTACTAACAAGCAGTAAAACCCAAAGAATACTAATCCTATAGCATATCCTACTCCCTGTACATTTAGGGACAATTGAGAAAGTGTAGCAAGTTGGTTGGGTTGAAATGTATTTAAGTAGACACTATTACTTAAGATTAACAAGGGCGAAATCTGATTTATAAGGTTTACCGCAATAATTGCAGTTTGAATAACAACAAATATTAGCGCAAGTTGAAGTAAAAACTTGTTTACGCGTTTGAATAAAAAATAGATAATTAAAACACCCGGCAAGCCGCAAACGAAATTGATAAGGTCTGCTACAAATCCCCATCTAAAAAACATTTCTGACGATTGTATATTATTTGCTGTAGCTAAAGCATCTCCTGAAACTTTGAATGCTTGTCTTACGAATACTTCTGCAAATAACCCTGTTGCAATAACTATTAAATATAACAGTCCTGCTATTCGTGCCAAATTTTTGTTTGAAATCATTTTTTAAGTAGTAAGATATAATTTCTCATATTAGTCTGAAATGTCGCTTTAAAATTGCCAGCAACGTTTGGCGGCTACCCGAAGGGCGGGACTTTTACCACAAAACTTGATTTGAAAAACTAATGTTTGATTAACCACAAAACTGTCTTTGGAACACGAAACCCCGCCTTTTGGGTAGGTGCTGTTATAGCTAGTGCATTTAGCAACATTATTTACGTTAATTTTTCTCATTATTGATAGCAGGTCGTATACCATAAATTAGCAAATAACCAATCATCCAAAATTCTCCAACTGTCGCAGGTATGGTAAGGATATCTGAATAAGGACTATGAACTCCTGCGCAGATAATAAAGGTCTGCAAGATGTAACCTATTCCACCAATAAATAGTATTCGTCCGAGCCAAACGGGCATTCTTCCTGAACTGATTACAATAAACCCCATTGGCATTAGCCAAAGTCCAAAGAAAAGACCACCAACTGACCAAGCATTTGTGATTAGTTGCCCTAATAGTTGTATCATTATTGCTTTCTCTTGTAAATTCGGCAAAGATGAATTAGCAATCTCAATGGCAGAGTTCATCGCTATTGCACTA
>JANNSF010000051.1:0-2331 GCA_031402315.1 bacterium
CTTGGATATGGTGGAGAAGGTGGCGGTGGCGTTTATCATTCCATCTACGACTCATATGAACATTACAAACGCTTTGGCGATCCTAAATTTGATTATGGAATTGCCCTTGCGAAAACGGGAGGCCGTGCCACGCTTCGGTTAGTTGGGTCCGATGTATTGCCTTTTGATTTTAAAGGTTTCCATAAAACACTAAGCGGATATTTAACAGAAGTAACTGCACTACTTGATAACCTGAGGGAATCCACCGAAGTGGAGAATCAAATGATTAAAGAAAAGAGATATGTTTTGGCTACCGACCCTACAAAAACGTACGTCTCCCCTGTTGCTAAAGAAGCTGTTCCATTCATTAACTTCTCTAGTTTACAAAATGCCATAAGTGTATTAGAGAAAAGCGCCACCACATTTGCTGATCTATATGCGGCAAATCCAAAGCCTAACACTAATCTGAACAAGCTTAATGAATTGCTGTATCAGGCAGAACAAAAATTGCTTTCTCCAAATGGCTTGCCAAGAAGGCCGTGGTACAAGCACACCATCTATGCACCAGGGTTTTACACAGGCTATGGAGTAAAGACATTGCCTGGCGTTCGCGAAGCCATTGAACAGCGCAATTGGAAGGAAGCGCAAGAGCAAATTGAAATTACCGCCAACGCTATCACTGAATATTCAAAGCAAGTTGATGCAGCAAATAAGATATTGATGATGCGATAGATTCTTGTCACGCAAAGGCGCCAAGGACGCAAATTCAATCTTGATTATAGACTGCTTTCTTTGCGTCTTTGCGTGATTCAAAAAAATCCTATGAATTTTAACGTGGCATGAAACTTTAATCGTAATATTACGATTACAAGCACATGGGACTTTCCAAGACAGAAGAATTCACAAAATCGCAGAACGAGATAGCTGCTCTGGCTAAGGCATTGGGTCATCCTGCCCGCATTGCCATACTTCAATTTCTGGCCGAACAGAAGTCTTGCGTTTGCGGTGACATCGTCAATGAACTTCCTCTTTCGCAGTCTACCGTATCCCAACATCTCAAAGAATTGAAAAAGGTTGGACTCATAAAAGGAGACATTGAAGGCCCATGCATTTGCTACTGCGTGGACGCCAACGCATTAGCGAAAGCTAAAAAGTTGATAGACGAACTATTCACAGTCGTTCAGGTAAACTGCTGCTAAAAAAATTTGATTTTATTAATCGCAATATTACGATAAACAATTTAACCTTATACCACCATGACAACCAATGAACAACTTAAGCAAATCGTGAAAGACAAATACAGCGAGATTGCTACACAAAGCAAAGGACAAAATGAAACCAGTTGCTGCGGCAGCGGCTGTGGATGCTCCACCATTGATGCTGCTATTATGGCTGAAGATTATTCCAAACTATCAGGTTATACAGCAAATGCTGACCTAGGACTTGGCTGTGGATTACCTACGGAGTTTGCCCAAATTCAAGAAGGTGATGTAGTTATTGACTTGGGAGCTGGTGCTGGCAACGATGCTTTTGTTGCAAGATCTATTACAGGCGCAACCGGAAGGGTAATTGGCGTTGACTTCACTGAAAAGATGATTGAAAAAGCGCGAGCGAATGCAGAGAAATTGGGTTATAATAATGTTGAGTTTAGAAATGGTGACATTGAAAGCCTTCCAGTAACATCCAATATTGCCGATGTAGTAGTCAGCAATTGCGTATTGAACTTAGTACCTAATAAGACGCAAGCTTTTGCAGAAACCTTTCGTGTATTAAAGTCAGGTGGTCATTTCAGCGTATCAGATATTGTGCTCGTTGGTGAGTTACCAGAAGGTTTACGCAAAAATGCAGAGATGTATGCCGGCTGCATTTCCGGAGCGATCCAAAAAGAAGAGTATCTTCAAATCATTAACGATGCGGGCTTTACCAATATTAAATTACAGAAGGAAAAGAAGATTGTCATCCCGGATGAAATACTTTCTGCTTATCTAAATAACGAAGAACTGGACAAAGTCAAAAACGGAGATTTGGGAATCGTAAGTATAACTGTCTACGCAGAGAAGCCAGGTATTAAATCGGAAAAAATTAAAGAAGAAAAGAAAAGTTGCTGCGGACCTGAGTGTTGCAATTAATACCTCATCCCCAACCCCTTCTCCAAATGGAAAAGGGGCATTAATCGAATGGATAAATTATGAAATACACCTCAACCATTATCAATGATCAAAAGTCGCTCGAAAAGCTTCGATTATTTTTGAAGACTAATGAATTGGCGGCTTCCGATATTAAGTTGGAAGGAAGTTATTTTGTGGGCTACCGCGATGAATCAAAACAACTTATAGGATCTGGCGGCCTGGA
>JANNSF010000052.1:0-8332 GCA_031402315.1 bacterium
TCATACCCGATCCCCTGCACGTCTATCACGACACGCGTCGGCTTCTTTTCAACTAAAATTCCATGAATAAACGTAATCATAACATTCCTGATAATCCTATATGATTATATCGCAGGCTATCCCCAGGATCCCTTTGGGAAAACCTGCGGCTATCAAATCTTAATTTTGATTCCCGCCATACAATTTACAAATGTCCGAGCTTAGCCAAGCTCGTAAAACTTTTTCCGGCGATGATGATATGGTCGTGCACCGGAATTCCCAGAATCGCGCCCGCTTCTTTTAATTGCTGCGTAATACGGATATCTTCGCCGCTGGGTTCCGGATTTCCGCTGGGATGATTATGCAAAAGAATAATTGAATTCGCCAATCCGTCAACCGCCGCTTTAAAAACTTCACGCGGATGAACGAGTGTCGAATTCAAAAGACCTTTCGTAATGTCAAGATCGCGGATAATCTGATTCGCGGAATTCAGGAGAATCACTTTAAAAATTTCTTGTTTCAAATCGCGTAGCAACGGTCCATAAATCGCGTAGATTTGTTCCGCGCCCGATATGCGCTCTTTTTTTTCAATCGGCGAGGCGTCCAAGCGGCGGCCTAATTCAAAAGACGCCGCTAGCCGGATCGCTTTTGCACGCCCGATGCCCTTTACAGATTTCAACGATTCCCACGAATCTTCCGCAACATTTCTCAGTGATCGGCCTTGCAAAATCATCTTTCCAAGGTCCACCGCCGTCGCATTTTTCGTCCCGTTGCCGATCAGAATCGCCAATAATTCTGCGTCCGTCAAAGCTGCCGCGCCTTTCGCCTCAAGCTTCTCACGCGGACGATCTTCCTTGGACCATGATTTGATCGTAAGATGTTTCGAATCGTTCATAATAGACATTTCAAACCTGCGACGTACCGCAACGGTCACAAAAGGATGCCCGCACGTCCAAAGAATTTCCGCAATTTTTGCAGTTTTTCGAATAAAGTTCATCCAGTCGTGATCTCACCGGCGTTTTTTCGTCGGATGGCATAAAATAGCTGCGGTACGCGACGACGCTGCCTACAAAGCTCAGCGGATACGTAAATAAAATACCGACGCAACACCCAAAAAGTCCAAGCGCCGCAATCAGGTTTATTGCAAACGCATAAACGGTGAGCATTAGCCAGTCTTGCTTTGCCGTTTCAAAACTTTTTTGTAATGCCTCGACCGGAGATAAATTTTCTTTGACAATAATGGGCAACGTGAAAATCAGGAGACCCTGAACGATAAACGCGGGAAATAAACAAAGGAGTTGCCCCATAAACGCAAGAATATTGATAACAAGACTCGCCGCTAAAACGGAAGGAAAACAATCGATGCCGGAAAATAAATCCTGAATATCAATGGGTTCGCCTTCAAGCTTTTTAAACGCAGCTTTATAAAGTCCCCCGATAAAAAATGCCGAGACGGCCGTAATGGCAATAACAGTAATGACGCCGATGATCAGTGATTGATCCAGAGAGCGTTCAAGTAATTCCTTAAAATTCGTTACCCGCCCCATGTTACCGAATTTCAATTGGAAAAACTGAATCGCCAAATACATTCCGACCGGCGGAATAAAATAGACGATCATCATAAGGCACCACGATTGCCAATCGCTTTGGATGTTTTTAAATGACGTCTGAATCCACTCACCGATTTTTACACGATTTTCCATAAACTCCATTCAAATAAAAAGGGCTGTCCTTTTTAGCTCAAGACAGCCCTTGAAAAAACTATTATTAAAACTATTTCACGGCAATCGTGGACGGACCGGCGCAACAGGATTTTTCCATCGTTTGGATAATGGCGGAATGCTCTTTTACTTTATCTACATCTTTATGCTTAGGATGTGGATGCCAGCCGACCAAGTAATACATAATAAAAAAGCCGACAACATAGGCCACCGTCACATGCCAGCCGTCTTTGATCCAGAATACAACCGACTTTGCTTTTGGAAACATATTCGTCAGTGCGACGCCTGCGGAAGATCCAAACCAAATCATAGAACCGCCAAATCCGACGGCATATGCAAGAACTCCCCAATCGTATCCGCCTTGTGTGAGCGCCAGTTTGGTGAGTGGAATATTATCGAAAACAGCAGAAACAAATCCCAAACTAAAAGCCGTCTGCCAAGAAGCCTCCGGAAGCTGGTCAACAGGCATCATGGAAGCGCACATAACAAGTGACAAGAGGAATATACTTCCCTTGAGCGCGCCCGGCAATTCTCCCCAGGCAGTTTTGCGAAACGTTGCGCCTATTAGTAATGCAACCCATACACCAACCGCCGGAAAATCGAGCATAAAATTGGTCGAGATCGCACCCACCAGAATAAGAAAAACGATAAATATTCTACCCCAATCAATCGTAATGTTTTCAGTATGCGCTGAAACCAGAGGTTGAAGTTTATCCTGCTGTTTGGCCGCAAAAATTCCGAAAATCAAAAATGAACCGAGGGATCCCACAAAGGCATGCGTCACATCCAGCGCATCAACACCGTCTATCCACATCATCGTCGTCGTGGTATCGCCGACTACGGATCCGGCACCACCCGCATTGCTGGCCGCCACGATCGCCGCAAGGAAGCCTATATGAACATTACCTTTGAATACGACCATTGCAATCGTTCCGCCAATCATGGCCGCAGCAATGTTATCAAGGAATGAGGAGATCACCATGACGATGAATAATAACGCAAGTCCACCCTTCCAGCCCGACGGTAAATATTTTGGTAAAGCCTCCGGAATTTTAGATTCTTCAAAATGTTTGGCAAGTAATGCAAATCCCAATAATAGCCCCAACAGATTGACCAAAATTTCCCACTCATGATGAAGGTGGTTCATCAGACTGAAGCCGGTAAATCCTAATTTGAATATCAAAACCAACGAAAGGCCGGCAAGCGCGACCTCAAGCACATAATGATGGAAAAGCGCAACACCAAGCAGAGTCAGCGCAAAGAGTACAAATTCAAAAGGAATCCCGAAAAACATCCACTGCATGTGACCCGGCCGAACTTCAACATTTGTCATCAAGGGTTGACTTGAAAACACGGACATGATCGCAATCACGGCAATCATAAATAAGCCGATGATCACCGGTGCGGAAAAAATACCGCCTTTCTTTTCTTCACTCATGATTTCTCCTCTTCGTTAGAATTCAAAAGAATACTATTTGGACTGATGATATTTAGATTTTCGATACGCCTTCGCATGATTGCAATAAATCTCCCAATTACGGCGGATTGCCGCCAGCGTTTTTTCATCCGCTACTTTTTTGACCTTGGCCGGAACGCCCATCACGACAGAGTTCGGCGGGATCACCTGATTTTGCATGACAATCGAGCCCGCGCCGATCATACAATTTTCACCGATCACCGCGCCATTCAGAATCGTGGAATGCATGCCGATGATACAATTTTTTCCAATTTTTGCGCCATGCACGATCGCCAGATGACCGACCGAGACATTATCGCCAATAACACTTGGATAGCCAAAATCCACATGGATCATGGAATTATCCTGGATATTACAATTTTCACCGATCCGAATTTCTCCCATATCGCCGCGCAGAACCGCGCCAAACCACACGCTCGAGTTTTTTCCAATTTTCACATCACCGATAATGGAGCATGAATTCGCCAAAAAAACCGATTCATCGATAACTGGCGTTGAAATTTTTTCAAGATCAAACGTGCCGGGAATGTATTCCAATTCTTTTGAACTTTCTTAAGACAAGTTTTTTAACCGATGAAATATGACGAAAAAAGGAATTAAAAGTCAATGGCGATAACACAACTTCGCTTTGACTATCAGACTTGGGTAACCTACCTTTGCGACGTTCAAGACGCCGCGTCGAACGCGCGAAATTCTATTCACCTCGTACAACAGAAGGTCAAACGGACCGACATTCTTTACTGGAAATTACAAAGTAAGCCAAAAGTCGAATTGGGAAAATTACATATGCTAGATTTATCAGATTCATGGCGCTTCTGATGCCGGAAGTAGAACACTGTAGCAAAATCCATAAAAAGTTTAAGATCTATAGGTAAGCAGAGTTCAAAAAGAACAAGGAGTTCAAAATGCACAAAATGAAAAAATACGCCTTCATGATGGTCGCCATTCTGACATCCTTTGGGTTGGGTTTTGCCGCGAATCGTATTTTCACAAATCCCACGAACGGGGTATCCGAAATAAAGAAAGTGACCGGCATCGGAGGTATTTTTTTTAAGTGCGATGATCCCAAAAAACTAAAGGAATGGTATCAAATGCATTTGGGTCTCAATACCGATCAATACGGGACAAATTTTGTATGGTGGCAAGGCTCCGACTCTTCCAAAAAAGGTTTTACGCAATGGAGCCCATTTGGAAAATCAACAAAATACTTTGAGCCCTCGACAAAGGACTTTATGATCAACTACCGCGTTGGAAATTTAGCAGGACTTGTTAAACTTCTGAAAAAGGAAGGCGTGACCCTGGTCGACACGATCGAAGTCTATAGTTACGGAAAGTTCGTTCATATTTTGGACCTTGAAGGAAATAAGGTGGAATTATGGGAACCCAACGACATTGAATACGATAAATTTGAAGGCGGCAGGACACGATAGTGGAAAAAACTTTTACCAATGATAAGCTGAGTGTCTTACTCAAAACGGCACGGTCCTGTGATGTTTGTAAAAAATATCTCCCCCTTGGCCCACGGCCGATTGTCCAAGCGAAGGCAACGTCCAGAATCTTGATTATTGGGCAGGCGCCGGGGACGATCGTCCACAAAACCGGTATACCGTGGGATGACGCCAGCGGCAAACGGCTTCGCGCATGGATGGGAATCGACGATGAAACCTTTTATGATGAAAGGCGGATTGCAATTATGCCGATGGGCTTTTGTTATCCCGGCAAAGGACCATCCGGAGATCTTCCTCCGCGACCGGAATGTGCGCCCTTGTGGCACGCCAAACTTATGGCCGCGATGCCGAATATCCAATTGACTCTGCTCATCGGGCAGTATGCGCACGCGTACTACCTTGGCGAGCAAAGAAAACCAACGTTGACTGAGACCGTCAAGAATTTCAAGTCGTATGGGCTAAATTTTTTTCCGCTTGTTCACCCATCGCCGCGAAATCAAATTTGGCTTAAGAAGAACCCTTGGTTTGAGAAAAGCGTTGTTCCCCATCTGCAGGTGCGGGTTGCGAAAATACTCGCGCCGTGAAATTTCCAAAATCCTTGCATTCAATTTCCAATTTCAATACAATGGCATCTTGAAATTTCAGAATAAATTGAAACTTAAAATGAAGTCCCGCTTATGTTAGATACAATTTTCGATAAAGTTGAAAAAGGCGAGCGCCTCTCCTTCGAGGATGGATTGGCCCTCTATGAATGCAAAGAATTGCCGGTCCTGAGTTTCTTGGCCAACTACGTTCGTCAAAAGCACAAACCAGGAAATGTCATTACCTATATCATTGACCGTAATATCAATTATACCAACGTTTGTGTGGACCTCTGCAGTTTCTGTGCATTTTATCGGCCCGTCGGATCGAGCGAAGGGTATGTTTTGCCGACCGAAGTCATTGATCAAAAGATTGACGAATTGATTGAACTTGAGGGCATTCAAATTCTGATGCAGGGTGGCCTCAATCCTAAATTGAAAATTGATTATTACGAAAAGCTTTTCAGCCACCTCAAATCAAAATATCCGCAAATCTGGCTTCATTGCCTCAGCGCACCGGAACTGGACTACATTGCCAAAGTATCCGGACTGCCGATCGAAGAAACGTTACGTCGATTAAAAGCGGCCGGTCTGGATTCCGTTCCAGGAGCAGGTGCGGAAATACTGGTCGATCGTGTGCGAAAAGAGATCTCCCGCGGAAAATGCGACGCGCAAGGATGGCTTGATACCCACAGCGCCTGCCATAAAGTCGGGTTGACCACGACGGCAACCATGATGTATGGCCATGTCGAAACCAAAGAAGAACGCATCGAACACATTTTGAAAATTCGCGATCTGCAGGACGACAGCATGGCGAAATACGGCATCGGTTTCACCGCATTTATCCCGTGGAATTTTCAGCCGGAAAATGTTCCACTTGGCAAAAACCCAAACTTGCGCCTGACCACGACGGTCGAATATTTGCAGACGCTGGCGATTTCAAGACTTCTGCTCGACAATATTGAAAATTTTCAAGTTTCCTGGGTGACGCAAGGTCAAGACGTGGCGCAAATGGGCCTCCAATTCGGCGCCAATGATTTTGGCAGTCTCATGATCGAAGAAAATGTCGTCAGTCAAAACGGCACGGCGTTTAATGTCACCGTGCGCGATATCGAAAAAATGATTGTCGACGCCGGATTTATTGCGAAACGACGGAATAATCATTACGCGGAAATTAATTGATTTCCCACTCGCGTGCATTGACAAGCAATTATTTATTCTCTATATTTTTCGGTTTGAGGAAATTGGATTACTAACCGAAAATTATTATTCATGGCCGACGCAAAATCAAAGCGCATTTTAATTGTAGACGACGAAGAGACACTCACGTTTAGTCTTTATCAAAGTTTTATTATCTCCAAAGAAAATTACGAAGTGGTAACAGCCTCCACGGGCACGGAGGCCTGGGAAAAATTCTCTGAGCATCCGTTTGATCTCGTCCTGACCGACATTACCATGCCGGGCATTAGCGGAATCGAACTCCTGAAGCGCGTGAAGGAATATCGCCCGCAGACGCATGTTATCATCATGACCGCCTACGGCTCCGACGAGAAAAAGGAAGAAGCCGTTCAGCAAGGCGCTTTTCAGTACGTGGAAAAACCATTTGAAATCAAAATGATGAAGTCCGTGATTGCGGACGCATTGAAATAAAAGGAATATCCTGTGGCGCTCGTCGGCAATCTCAAAGATCTGAAGCTCGCAAATATCGTCCAGCTTAATTGCATGGAGAGAAACGAAGCGGTCTTCATCGTGGAAACGCGAAAAGTGACGGGAAAAATCTATTTTTCCGAAGGCAATATCGCGCACGCCACGTGCGGAGCTACGGAAGGAGACGAAGCGGTCTATCAGATACTGGCGATCAAAGAAGGCCCATTTCGCGTTGAAAATAATGTCGCGCCTCCCAAACGCTCCATTAATGTCCCCTGGAGCAATCTGCTCATGGAAGGGCTTCGGATGATCGACGAGGCCATGGAAGCCAAAGGTGAAGCGGTTGGAAAATTTACGAAGGATATCAAAAATGTCAATGGAGTTCAGGCCGTGCTGATTACCTCTAAACAAGGCGAGATCATGACGGAAGAAAACGTTTCCAGCGGCAAACGCACGGCGGCAGCCATGGCCTTCATCACTCGAAAAATTGAGAAAATCGGCCGTGCTTCAAAGTCCGGCGTATTCAAATTCGGAATTGTGGCCGGAAAAAACGATAAGAAAGCTATCGCCAAGTGGGGTGACGACACGATCACGCTAAGCATTGACGCCAAGGCGTCCGTGGAAATTCTCGAGCAGTCAGTCGAAAAAGTTGATTCCTACATCCATCGCGGGGGAGGTGGACAATAATGAAGGATAAACTCGAAGAAATCAATAGCATTAACGGCGTGAAAACATCCTTTGTTTTTTTTAATGACGGCGAGGTTGTCTTTGATAAATTACCGAGCGGTTTTGATCCGGACAATTGTATGGAAATTGCCAAAGACGTCGTTCAGGTTTCAGCGATGTTTGACCGGCTTGCTACGCCACTTTCAGAATTCGATTTCAAATACGATACCGGCCGTGTGATCGTATTCCCCAATTCCAATTTTAATCTGATTGTTTTATGTTTACCCACCGTCAGCATTTCCATGCTGAGGCTTACGGTCAACGTGGCACTCGCCGATCTTGAAAACGACAAGAAATTTCAAAAACGCATTCAAAAAATAGAAACCTCACGCCGCAGTTTTCTTGTGAAAAGCAATATGGACGCGGAAACGTGGGCACTCGCGGAAATCGTAAATTAACGGAGATACTCTTTGGCAACGGTTTTATCGGGTAATTTAGCATTCGTCGAAGTACTGCAAATTCTGAAACTACTCGTCTCGGGATTGCAAAACGGACGTCTCTTGCTTCAACGCGAAGAACAACGTGAAACCGGGGAAATCTATATCAACGACGGACGTATTGTCCATGCTGTTTGTGAGAGTTACCTCGGCGAACCGGCGTTTCATGAATTAATCCTGTGGAGTACCGGAAAATTTGCCTTCGAGCCGGATGCGGCGTCCGTTCAAAGGTCCATTACAAAAGACACGATGCAACTTCTTTCGGAGGCATCTTTACAACTGGAAGCCTGGCAAAAAATTCATGAAACGCCGGTTC